>NZ_JBWCCN010000014.1:0-217151 GCF_056279485.1 Pseudomonas sp. TE12508
AACCCCCCCCAGCCGACTTCCGCGCCCCCGGGGGGGGGGGGCGGTCCCCCCGCCCTTCTCCTTTCCCCATTAAAATAACTATCCTCACGCACCCCCCCCCCCCCCCCCCCCCCCCGCTCCCACATGGACTGCGCTAACCGACTGACATTAGCGCTAACCAAGCCGGCACAAGTGTATGGCGATTTGCGTTCACCGCTGTATGGGCCGGCCCACTCGTCACTCATGATAAAAATACGGTTCTCGTAACTGGAGCCGTCGTCATGGACCTCGCCACCCTCACCCTGTTTCTCCCGGCCTGCTTCGCCCTGAACATGGCTCCCGGCCCGAACAATCTACTGTCGGTCAGCAACGCTACCCGTTATGGCTATCGTCGCGCCTGTGTGGCCGGCGTCGGTCGTTTGTTGGCGTTTGCCGGGATGATCGCCCTGGCCGCCGCCGGGTTGTCGGTGGTGCTGCAAACCTCGGAATGGCTGTTTTATGCGATCAAGATCATCGGCGCCGCTTACTTGTTGTACCTGGCTTGGCAATTGTGGCGCGCCAATCCCGAGGCCGAGCAGCTTGTGATCGGCGCGCCAATTGGAATTGTCGCTCTGGTGCGGCAGGAGTTTCTGGTGGCAGCGGGCAATCCCAAGGCTATTTTGCTGTTCACCGCATTCCTGCCGCAATTCGTCGACCCGACTCGACCGATTGCCGCGCAATTCGTCGTGCTCGGCGCGTTGTTCCTGATGCTGGAATGGATCGCCATCAGCGCCTACGCCTACATGGGCCTGCACATGCGCCGCTGGTTCGCCGAACCACGGGGCAAGCGGATTTTCAACCGTTGCTGCGCGGGGTTGTTGTCGGCGGCGGCTTCGGTGTTGTTGATGGCGAAACGGGCCTGAACTTTACCCTTGGGACGGCCCTTTCAGTTCGACCTGATTGCCGTCCGGATCGAAGCAATAGATCGACAGCCCGTGGCCTTCGGCGCCGAAACGCACGGCGGCTTTCTCGGGGGTCAGGCCGAAGGACTGCAAGTGACTGACCAGCGCTTCCTCGTCGAACGGTTCGATGCGCAGGCAGAAGTGATCGACGTTGCGCTGTTCGCGGCCAGGGGCAGCACCGCCCTTGCGGCCGAGTTCGCCCTGGATGTCGACGAGGTCGATCATCGAGGTGCCCGCACGCAAATGCACCAGGCCCAGATCGTCGCGGCGCTTGACCAGTTCGGCGCCGAGTACCTCACCGTAAAAAGTGATACTTCGCTCGAGATTTTCGACGCGCAGGACGATGTGATCGATGTGTTTGATTGTGAACGCTTGCATGGGGTGGATTCCTGTAAATATCGTTTACAGCATTACCGGTGACCCGATGACTGTAGTTCAGGGCCACAAAAATTCACTGTCGATTTTCCGGTGGAGGTGCTGGACGACGCGGCATATGCTCAGCCCATGAACCTACAAAACGCTGTGCTTCCGCCCCACGCCGAGATGGTTCGCGCCATGCTCGAACGCGACACCGCCTACGAGGGGGTGTTCTTTACCGCGGTCAAAACCACTGGCATTTTCTGCCGCCCCGGCTGCACGGCGCGCAAACCAAAGCCGGAAAATGTCGAGTTTTTCGCCCATGCCGATGAGGCGATGTCGGCGGGCTATCGGGCCTGCCTGCGTTGCAAGCCACTGGACGCCGCGGCCATCGCGCCGGACTGGGTGCAGCGGCTGCTAAAATCCGTGGACGCCGACCCCGACCTGCGCTGGACCGACGCCCAATTGCTCGCCGAGGGCATCGAGCCGCTGAAATTGCGCCGCTGGTTCAAGCAGCATTTCGGCATGACTTTTCACGCCTGGCTGCGCAGCCGGCGCCTGGGCATCGCCCTGGGTGGCATCAAACAGGGCGAATCCATCGACAACGCTGCGTTCGACTCCGGCTACGAATCCCTGAGCGGCTTTCGCGATGCGTTTCAAAAGTCGTTCCATATCACGCCCGGCCGCGCCGCCCACAGCGAACCACTGCTGTTCACCCGGCTGACCACACCACTGGGGCCGATGATCGCCATGGCCGAACAGCGTGGGCTGGTGCTGCTGGAATTTCTCGATCGACCGGCACTGACCAAGGAAATCGAAGAATTGCAAAACCGTCATGGCTACGCCGTGGCACCCGGACACAACGGGCATTTGCAGCAAATCGAAGCAGAACTGGCGCAATACTTCGCCGGCAAACGGACCGAATTCAACGTGCCACTGCACCTGCCCGGCAGCGCTTTCGCCCGGCAAGTGTGGGCCGAGCTGATGAGGATTCCGTACGGCCAGACCACTACTTATGGCGCCATCGCCGCGCAACTCGGCAAGCCCGGCGCCAGTCGCGCCGTGGGCCTGGCCAACGGACAAAACCGCTTGGCGATTATCCTGCCCTGTCACCGGGTGATCGGTGCAGACGGCTCGTTGACCGGCTATGGTGGAGGACAACCGCGCAAGGCGTTTCTGCTCAGGCTGGAAAGCGCCGCGGTGCAAATCACCGAACAACTCGCGTTCTGATCACTGCGCCATTTCTTTTCAGAAAGTCATAAGGAAGGACATTCGATGGACACACTCGACAATCAATTCCACCAACTGCACCAGAGCGGCCTGCTGATTCTGACCAACGTCGCCGATGCCACCGGGGCGCGATTGGTGGAACAGCTGGGCAGCAAGGCCGTCGCCACCAGCAGCGCGGCGGTGGCTTGGGTTCACGGTTACCCGGATGGCAATACCTTGCCGCTTGAACGTCTCGTTTCCACCGTTGAATCCATCGCCCGAGTCATCACGGTGCCGTTGACCGTGGACATTGAGGCCGGTTATTCCGATGACCTGGATCGGGTCGCGGAAGTGATCGACGCCGTCATTGCTGCCGGTGCCGTGGGGATCAACATCGAGGACGGTGCTTCGCCGCCCGAGCTGCTGGCCCGCAAGATCGAAATCGCTCGACAGGTCGCCGATCGCCGGGAGGTGAAGCTGTTTATCAACGCTCGCACCGACGTGTATCTCAAGGGCTTGGTGCCGGCCGAAGATCGCGTCGCAGAAACACTCAAGCGGGCCGCGTTGTATCAGGCCGCCGGTGCCGACGGGCTGTTCGCGGCGGGCGTCACGGCGGCGTATGAGATTGAAGCGTTGTGCCGTGGCACGACGCTGCCGGTGAATGTGCTGGGTTTCGCGGGCCTGCCTTCTCCTGAAGAACTGCAAGCCCTCGGCGTGCGCCGTTTGAGCGCCGGCTCGAGCATCGCCGAATTCCTCTACGGCGCCATGGCGTCGGTGGCCAAAAGCTTTCTGGAAACCGGAAAACTCGATAGCAGCGACCTCAAGGCCTTCACTTATGGCCAAGTGAACGCCCTGCTGGCCCCCACCGGCAAAGTTTGACCGCAAGCAATGGAGTGCGGCGCTGCGGGGTGAGGGCTAATCTCCCCCGCAGTCACCCGCGCTTCAGGATGCTCCATGCCCGACACCTATCAACTGGCCAGCGAATTTCTCTCGGCCCTCGACGCCGACTGGCAACGCCACATCAGCGCCATCGGCCCCTGCCTGCATCAGCCCCATGCGGCCCGCGATCCTTACGAGTCGCTGGTACGGGCGATTGCCTATCAGCAACTGCATGCAAAGGCCGGCGATGCGATTGTCGGCCGGCTGCTGGCGTTGTTTCCTTCAATCACCTTTCCCAGACCCGAGCAAATTCTGGCGACAGACTTCGAACAGATGCGCGGTTGCGGGTTTTCCGCCAGCAAGATCGCGACCATTCAGGGCATTGCTCAGGCGGCGCTGGACGGCGTGGTGCCGGATTACGCCACCGCCCTGGCCATGGACGATGAAGCGTTGATCGAGCGCTTGATTACCTTGCGCGGGGTGGGTCGCTGGACGGTGGAAATGCTGCTGATCTACAGCCTGGAGCGGCCGGACATTTTACCGGCCGATGACTTTGGCGTGCGTGAGGGTTATCGGCGGCTCAAGGGGCTGGAAGTACAGCCGACTCGTAAGCAGATGATTGACATCGGGTTGGCCTGGAGCCCATATCGGACAGCGGCGGCGTGGTATTTGTGGCGGGTGCCCGGCCGGTAGACCGCGTTATCGTTCATCGCGAGCCTGCTCGCGATAGCGCCGGCACATCCAGCATAAATTCAAGTCCAGGAACACTGACCGTCTAGGCTGTCTTGAGTCATCCCAACCCCATTGGAGGCCCCATGCAGCTCGAAGGCTCCTGCCATTGCGGCGCGGTGTCGTTCAGCCTGACCAGCGCCCACCCCTACCCTTATCAACGCTGCTATTGCTCAATCTGTCGCAAGACCCAGGGCGGTGGCGGTTATGCGATCAACATCGCTGGCGATGCCGCCAGCCTGAAGGTGCGCGGTCGCAAGCACATCTCGATTTACCATGCGTGGCTCAAGGAAAAAGGTGACAAACGCGCCCACCGCAGCACCGCCGAGCGGCATTTCTGTTCCGTTTGCGGCTCAGGACTATGGCTGTTCAGCCCTGAATGGCCAGAGTTGATTCACCCATTTGCCTCGGCCATCGATACCCCGTTGCCGGTACCACCGGAACACACGCATCTGATGCTCGGCTCCAAAGCACCGTGGGTAGAGGTCGAGGCGCATCCGGGCGACCAGCAGTTCGACGTCTATCCAGAAGAATCCATCGCCCAGTGGCATGAGCGCCTGGGTTTGAGCCGCTAAGCCCGTTCACGACAAAGCCGGATCAAAAGATCGCAGCCTGCGGCAGCTCCTGCGCCGACCGTGTACACCTGTGAATGAGCTGATGCCCCCGCTCCACAGGAGCTGCCGCAGGCTGCGATCTTTTGATCTTCACGCCGCTACCGGCACACCACTGTGAAAGCGAAACTCCACATCCGGCGACTCGATCAGCGCCTGCTCGGCGTCACGAACCTTGTCGATCACCTGGGCAATGTCCTTGGCGTCACCGTACTGATAGGCCAGTTTCAGGTAACCCTGGAAATGCCGCGCCTCGCTTTTCAGCAGACCGAAGTAGAACTTGCCCAGTTCTTCATCCAGATGCGGCACCAACGCCTCGAAACGCTCGCAGCTACGGGCTTCGATGAAGGCGCCGACCACCAGCGTGTCCACCAGCTTCACCGGTTCGTGGCTGCGCACCACTTTGCGCAGCCCCGAGGCGTAACGCCCGGCGGACAGCTGACGCAGCTCGATCTTGCGCTTCTTCATCAGGCGCATGACCTGTTCGTGGTGCACCAGCTCTTCCCGGGCCAGACGCGACATCAGGTTGATCAGATCGACGTGGGAGTGATATTTGGCAATCAGGCTCAACGCCGTGCTGGCCGCCTTGAATTCGCAGTTTTTGTGGTCGATCAGCAGGGTTTCCTGATCGGCCAGCGCGGCCTGGACCCAGCCATCGGGCGTGCGGCAGCCAAGGAATTCGTGAATTTCGGGAAGGATCATGGGGCTCACGGATAAAAGGTACAAAACGAAGGGCGCCGATTATACCGGCCTGCCGACAGACCACCAGACGCCAACCGTTGATATGCATCAAGTCGCCGAATGCCGGCCAGCAACTATAGTTGTCCAACGCAGTGTTTTTTATCTTCATGGAGATCCCGATCATGCAAGCCATTCGCAGCATCCTGGTGGTCATCGAACCCGAACACTCGGAAAGCCTGGCGCTCAAACGGGCCAAATTGATCGCTGGCGTGACCCAGGCCCATCTGCACCTGCTGGTCTGCGATAAAAAGCACGACCACGCTGGCATGCTCGGCGTGCTCAAGGCAGCGCTGTTGGAGGACGGCTATAGCGTCACCACCGAACAGGCTTGGAACGACAGCCTGCACGAAACCATCGTCGATGTGCAGCAAGCCGAAGGCTGCGGGCTGGTGATCAAGCAGCATTTCGCTGACAGCCCGCTGAAAAAAGCCCTGCTGACCCCGGCGGACTGGAAACTGCTGCGCTATTGCCCTACTCCGGTGCTGCTGGTGAAAACCTCGAAACCCTGGACCGGCGGCGTGATTCTGGCGGCCATTGATGTCGGCAACATCGATGGCGAACACCGTACCTTGCACGCTAGCATCATCGATCATGGCTACGACATCGCCAGCCTGGCCAAGGCCCATTTACACGTGATCAGCGCTCACCCATCGCCTATGCTCTCGG
The DNA here is from genome assembly GCF_056279485.1 of Pseudomonas sp. TE12508. NCBI lineage: Bacteria > Pseudomonadati > Pseudomonadota > Gammaproteobacteria > Pseudomonadales > Pseudomonadaceae > Pseudomonas > Pseudomonas sp. TE12508. The sequence goes on from NZ_JBWCCN010000014.1 coordinate 6,113, forward strand.
CGGCCGACCCGACGTTTCAGCTCAAGGAAACCATCGAAGCCAGTTACCGCGAGCAGTGCAAGGCGTTCCAGGCCGAGTTCGATATTGATGATGACCATCTGCATATCGAGGAAGGCCCGGCGGATGTGTTGATTCCGTACATGGCCCATAAACTGGGGGTATCGGTGACGGTGATCGGCACCGTGGCGCGGACCGGGTTGTCCGGGGCGTTGATTGGGAATACGGCGGAAGTGGTGCTGGATGCGCTGGAAAGCGATGTGCTGGTGCTCAAGCCGGATACGGTCATGGATCATCTGGAGGAGATCGTAACCCAGCATTGAGATTTGTGGCGCCTGGCAGGACGCCATCGCGAGCAGGCTCGCTCCCACATTGGATCTGTGTCGTTCACAAATCCCCTGTGGGAGCGAGCCTGCTCGCGATGCTTTTAGGCGCCGAAGGCGTCTTTGAGGAAACCCGGCGCAATGTAGCGCTGGTAATGCGCTTCCGAGAGCAGGAAAAATTCCCGATCAATGGCATCGCGCAATTCCGGCAGGTTCCAGTCGCGGAACTCCGGCAGCAGCACCATCCCGTAGGCTTCCAGATTGTTGATGACCCGCGCACCCCGGGCGATCAGCTGATAAGCCCAGCAATATTCCGACTGATGCGGCACAAAACGGATCTTGCGCTGCTCCAGCTGCAGACGCAGCAACGCGGGATCGAAAATCTCTACCTTGCTGGCCATCACCTGCGACAACAATTGCTCAAGACGCAGCCATACCGCGCGTTTTTCTTCCTCGTTGTAACCGTTCCAGTGAATCACTTCATGGTGGAAACGCTTGCAGCCACGGCACACCAGATCACCGTAAACAGTGGAGCAGAGGCCGACGCAGGGGGTCTTGATGGTCTGATTGGGCATAGGTAGGCAAAACACGGGAAAGCAGAACAGGTCGGCATGTTAGCCCTTTGTCTAACATTCATCACCCCTCAAAATTTTGGGGCTAACTTACCTTTAATTTTTTTTTGCCGTAGAATCAGCCAGCCTTTTAAGGCGCCAATGTCCGTTAGAAGCTGTTTTCAAAGCGTCACGAGCACAGTCGTTCCTTCAGAGCGGTGTTGGCGAAGGGTTTTTCAGCGGTGAAAAACCTGACGCCAACCCTCATCAGCTCCCCGTTCTGCAGGCGTAAAACTTTGAAAGCAGCTTCTGTAAGGAATTGCCGGTAATTCTGGCTAAGCGGCCCACAACGCCACGCAGCGCATGAGTACGGCAATTTCGGGATGAGCGTCCCGGACACCCATTTGGGACCACTGATGAGGGTAATAACTGTGCTTGAAGCCTACCGCAAACATATCGAAGAGCGTGCAGCACTGGGTATCGTTCCCCAGCCGCTTAACGCCGAACAAACTGCAGGCCTGGTCGAGCTGCTGAAGAATCCCCCGGCTGGCGAAGAAGCCTTCCTCGTTGACCTGATCACCAATCGCGTTCCGCCAGGCGTGGACGAAGCGGCCTATGTAAAGGCCGGTTTCCTCTCTGCCCTCGCCAAAGGCGAAGCCAAATCCCCTCTGATCGACAAGAAACGCGCTGTTGAACTGCTCGGCACCATGCAGGGCGGCTACAACATCGTGACGCTGGTCAATCTGCTGGACGACGCCGAACTGGCGCCAGTGGCTGCCGAAGAACTCAAGCACACCCTGCTGATGTTCGATGCTTTCCACGACGTCGCTGAACGCGCCAAGAACGGCAACGTTCACGCCAAAGGCGTGCTGCAATCCTGGGCCGACGGCGAGTGGTTCAAGAACCGCCCTGTGCTGGCCGACAAGATCAGCCTGCGCGTGTTCAAGGTGACTGGCGAAACCAACACCGACGACCTGTCCCCTGCTCCTGATGCCTGGTCCCGCCCTGACATCCCGCTGCACGCCCTGGCCATGCTGAAAATGGCTCGCGACGGCATCGTGCCGGACGTGCAAGGCTCCATCGGTCCGATGAAGCAGATCGAAGAAATGCGCAACAGCGGCTTCCCGATCGCCTACGTCGGTGACGTGGTCGGTACCGGTTCGTCGCGTAAATCGGCCACCAACTCGGTGCTGTGGTTCTTCGGCGACGACGTTCCTTACGTGCCGAACAAGCGTGCTGGCGGCTTCTGCTTCGGCAGCAAGATCGCTCCGATCTTCTACAACACCATGGAAGATGCCGGCGCACTGCCAATCGAATTTGATGTGACCAACATCAACATGGGCGACGTGATCGACCTGTACCCGCACGCTGGCAAAGTCTGCAAGCACGGTACCGACGAAGTCATCACCACCTTCGAAATGAAGACCCCGGTGCTGTTGGACGAAGTCCGTGCCGGCGGTCGTATTCCGCTGATCATCGGCCGTGGCCTGACCGACAAGGCTCGCGCCGAACTGGGTCTGCCAGCGTTCGACCTGTTCAAGAAACCGGATGCCCCGATCGAAAGCACCAAGGGTTTCACCCTGGCGCAGAAAATGGTCGGCAAGGCGTGCGGCGTAGCCGGTGTGCGTCCAGGCACCTACTGCGAACCGAAGATGACCACCGTGGGTTCCCAGGACACCACCGGTCCAATGACCCGTGACGAACTGAAAGACCTGGCGTGCCTGGGCTTCTCCGCTGATCTGGTGATGCAGTCGTTCTGCCACACCGCGGCTTATCCAAAGCCGATCGACGTGACCACCCACCACACCCTGCCTGACTTCATCATGACCCGCGGCGGTGTTTCCCTGCGTCCGGGCGACGGCATCATCCACAGCTGGCTGAACCGCATGCTGCTGCCGGACACCGTCGGTACCGGTGGTGACTCGCACACCCGTTTCCCGATGGGCATTTCGTTCCCGGCCGGTTCCGGTCTGGTCGCATTCGCCGCTGCCACCGGCGTAATGCCGCTGGACATGCCGGAATCGATCCTGGTGCGCTTCAAAGGCGAAATGCAACCGGGCGTCACCCTGCGTGACCTGGTTCACGCCATTCCTTACTTCGCGATTCAGGCTGGCCTGCTGACCGTCGAGAAGAAAGGCAAGAAGAACGCCTTCTCCGGCCGCATCCTGGAAATCGAAGGCCTGGACAACCTGAGCATCGAACAGGCTTTCGAGCTGTCCGACGCCTCGGCCGAACGTTCGGCTGCCGGTTGCACCATCAAGCTGTCGAAAGAATCGATCACCGAATACCTGCAATCGAACATCACCCTGCTGCGCTGGATGATCGGTGAAGGCTACGGTGATGTGCGTACCCTGGAACGTCGTGCTCAAGCGATGGAAGCCTGGATCGCCAACCCTGAGTTGATGGTTGCCGATGCTGACGCCGAATACGCTGAAGTCATCGAAATCGACCTGGCCGACATCAAAGAGCCTGTGCTCTGCGCGCCAAACGATCCGGACGACGCCCGTCTGCTGTCCAGCGTTGCTGGCGAGAAGATCGACGAAGTGTTCATCGGCTCGTGCATGACCAACATCGGTCACTTCCGCGCTGCCGGTAAACTGCTGGAACAGGTCAAGGGTCAGCTGCCAACCCGTCTGTGGCTGTCGCCGCCGACCAAAATGGACGCTCACCAGCTGACCGAAGAAGGCTACTACGGCATCTACGGCAAGGCCGGTGCACGCATGGAAATGCCAGGCTGCTCGCTGTGCATGGGTAACCAGGCACGTGTAGAGCCGAACTCCACCGTGGTGTCGACGTCGACCCGTAACTTCCCGAACCGTCTGGGTGACGGCGCGAACGTCTACCTGGCTTCGGCCGAGCTGGCGTCCGTTGCGTCCATCCTGGGTCGCCTGCCGACCGTCGAGGAGTACATGGAATACGCTGGCAAGATCGACAGCATGGCGGCCGACGTTTACCGCTACCTGTCCTTCGACCAGATCGCCGAGTTCCGTGAAGCTGCTGCGAACGCCAACATCCCGGTCGTTCAAGCCTAACGTTACAACGCAATAAAAAACGCCGCCCATCGTGAGATGAGCGGCGTTTTTTTATGCCTTCAGGAAGACCGCCTTATCGTTACTGATCGTTCCCACGCTCCGCGTGGGAATGCAGCCCGGGACGCTCCGCGTCCCCTTCGAGAGCTGGAACGCGGAGCGTCCCTTGAGGCATTCCCACGCAGAGCGTGGGAACGATCATCGCGAGCAAGCCCGCTCCCACAGGGTATTCAGCGTGCCCGGAAGATCGGCACTCAGGCGGTCAGGGAGTAGATCAACGCCGAAATCGCCACCAGGCCAACCGCCGTCACGAAGACGTTAGAGGCTTGACCACGGAAGCGCGCCATCGCCGGAACCTTGCGGATTGCGTACATCGGCATCAGGAACAGGATCGCCGCGATGATCGGGCCACCGAGGGTTTCGATCATGCCGAGAATGCTCGGGTTCAGGGTCGCAACGATCCAGCAGACCACCAGCATGAACGCCGCGGTCATGCGGTCCAGCGTCTTCGGTGCAGGGCGTTTGCCGCTCTTGATGATCAGGCCCTTCAAGCCTTCGCTGGCGCCGATGTAGTGGCCCAGGAACGACTTGGAAATGGCCACGAAGGCAATCAACGGCGCCGCGAAGGCGATGGTCGGGTTGCTGAAGTGGTTGGCCAGGTACGACAGGATCGACAGGTTCTGCGCCTTGGCTTGGGCCAGTTGCGCCGGCGACAGGGTCAGCACGCAGCTGAAGACGAAGAACAGCACCATCACCACCATCAAGAGGTGGGCACGGGACAGGATCTGCGAGCTGCGCTCTTCGGCATGCGCGCCGTAGCGACGCTTCTGGTCCACCGCGAACGCCGAGATGATCGGCGAATGGTTGAACGAGAACACCATCACCGGAATCGCCAGCCATAGCGTGTGCAGCAGCGCCGACGACTCAGGCAGCGTGGATGCAGTGCTGAGGATGCCGCCATTCCAGTGCGGAACCAGGAACACCGCCAAAAACAGCAGCGCGACGATGAACGGATACACCATCAGGCTCATGGCCTTGACGATCACCTGTTCGCCGCAACGCACCACCGCCAACAGGCCGAGAATCAATACGAACGACAGCACGGCGCGCGGTGGCGGCATGATGTGCAGTTGATGTTCGAGGAAACTGCCCACGGTGTTGGTCAGGGCTACGCTGTAAATCAGCAGGATCGGGAAGATCGCGAAGAAATACAGCAACGTGATCAACGCGCCGGCCTTGATGCCGAAGTGCTCTTCCACCACTTCGGTGATGTCGGCGCCTTCGCGGCCGGACAATACAAAGCGGGTCAGGCCACGGTGGGCGTAAAACGTCATAGGGAATGCCAGCACCGCCAGGATCAGCAGCGGCCAGAAGCCGCCCAGCCCCGCGTTGATCGGCAAAAACAGGGTACCGGCCCCGATTGCCGTGCCAAACAGGCCCAGCATCCAGGTGGTGTCATGGCGATTCCAGCTTTCGAGAGTCGCTGGTGTCGCCGCTACATAGCGTTCGTCGACGCTATTGGCCTGATCATTCATCCGCTCGGATCTCCGCTTTCCGGTCACTTGCCACCCGGTCAGGACGAGTCGGAAAAAACCGACAGGCAGCGCCCTGGCCGAAACAGGGGCGCGATTGTCCGGGATTAATCAACAGAAGCAAAGACTTAGCTGAGGAATGGTTATGCGGATCAGATGCAGCTGGCGCTATGGCAACAAATCCTCTCCATCTGCCCCGCTCTGATCTAGTGTTGTCATTAGAAGGATCGCAGGCTTCGTCAGCTCCGACACCGGGAGCCAAAGCCCCTGACCATTGCCAAACCGCTCTGGAGTCAGCAACCTGAAGCGACGCTCAACCCCCGACATTCCGCTGCCCACAGGAGCCCAGCATGACCGCAACTGTTCTGGTACTGGTTGAAACCATCAATGAATACCTGCCGATTCTCGAACATCAGGGGTTTCATTTGATCCTGGCCCCGACCCCGGCCGAGCGCGCCACCGCCATTGCCCGACAGGGCAGCCAAATCGATGCGGTGCTGACGCGCGGTCCATTGGGCCTGCGTGCCGACGAAATTGCCGCCCTGCCCAACCTCAAGATCATCTGCGTGATCGGGGCCGGTTACGAACACGTCGACCTGCAAGCCGCCGCCGACCGTGGTATCACCGTCACCAATGGGGCCGGCGTCAATGCCTCTTCCGTCGCCGACCACGCCATGGCGTTGCTGCTGGCACTGGTGCGCGATATTCCTCGGGCCGATGCTGCCGTGCGTCGGGGCGAGTGGCCGAAAATCATGCGCCCTTCCCTGGCCGGCAAACGCCTGGGCATCCTCGGCCTCGGTGCCGTCGGCATCGCTATCGCCAAACGTGCCGCCAACGGCTTCGACATGAGCGTGAGTTACCACAACCGCCAGCATCGCAGCGACGTGCCCTACAGCTTTTGCTCGACGCCGACCGAACTGGCACGCCATTCGGATTTTCTGATCGTTGCCGCACCCGGCGGGCTCGGTACTCAGCACTTGATCAACAGGCAGGTACTCGACGCTTTAGGGCCTAACGGATTTATCGTCAACATCGCGCGGGCCAGCGTGATCGTCACGGCGGACCTGATCAGCGCGCTGGAACAACGACGGATCGCTGGCGCCGCGCTGGATGTCTTCGATAACGAACCCCAGGTGCCGGACGCCCTCAAGGGACTGGCCAACGTGATTTTGACCCCGCATGTCGCCGGGTTGTCCCCGGAGGCCACCCAAGGCACCGTGGAACTGGTCGGCAAAAACCTGACGGCGTTTTTTTCCGGTCAACCGGCACTCACCCCCATCGCTTTACCGCCGCCGTCGGCAGCCGCCCGCAACACTCATTAAAGGGCGCACTAAAGGACGCCCAACAGCGTCCAGAGTCGACGGGATTCGGCATCGGCGCTGATCAGTTCTCCAAGCAGCTCACTCAGGGGCTTGTTGCCCCATTCCACACCTCGTTTGATCAAATAGGGAACCGGGCTGTGGGGTTCGGTGCGCGCCAGGTACTCGGCGATCAACAGCAATTGCCGGTACGCCTCTTCACGACTCGCCGGCTCGCTGAACACCTGAGGCGCCGCAATGACGAGCGGCACGTCGGCCAGGCTCGATGCCACCACCGCTGGAATTTCGACAGGCGCCGGGGTCGGTTTTCGTGGGTGCATGGCGATGAACTCCTGAACCAGCGTCAACAACGCTTCAATCACGTCCTGCAACGCTTTGAAGCCTGGGGCCTGATTGCCGAGATAAGCGTCGCTCCACACCTCCAGGCGTTGCAGGTGCTGCTGGCTGAGCAGCAGCGTGCCCTGGCTGCGCAACCAGAATGACAACGGGGTGGCGCGAATCTGTTCGGTGAGTTTTTTCTGTTCGTTACGCGCGTTCTCCGCCGAGGTCTTGGCCGTTTTACTGTCGCTGGCCTGTACCTGTTGCAGCTGCAACCGACGCCAGGCATCCAGACAGAAGCCATCGAACTCGTTGTTGCACGGCTCGAACACCGGCACTCGGGTCAGCAACACTTCAGCGTAGCGTCGAGCCAGCCATTCGAGCGGAATCACCCGCCATGACTGATCGCCGTCCTCCGCCTGGGGGTGCAGGTGCTCGGGATAGCGTTCGCATAACCCGGCCACCAGCGCCAGGCTGCCCGGCAAACCTTCGAGCCCGTCCTGATGCAGCCAGGCCTCACCCAACCAGGCACTGAGCATCAAATCCTTGCTGCGTTCAAGCAGCAGGCTGGTGGTCAGTTTTTCCAGTTCCGGCCATTGGGCGCGTTTGATCGACGACTGCCACACCCCCGTAGGCAAACTGGTGTCGTCCTCACGGCGAAGTTCGCGCAACCGGTCGAACTCGGGTTCATAACGCAGATCCTGACCACAGGGCGCCTGCTCGCTAATCGGTTCGAGCAGTTGGCTGATCAGTTCCGGCAACGGCGTTGAAGGTTGATTCACAGGCCCTCCTTATCGGATTCGATGTCATGGGCCTCAATGCCCGCGGTCGATCTCGTCACCATGAACGGTGAGCGTGGGGCCCGGGTTGGCAAGGGCTGAATGGACAGCGGCAATTTCGAGCCCTGGGTCATCAACGACAGGCGCACAAACATCAGGGTTTGCTCGGCGGTGGTGGTGCTGGCCTGCGTCGTCACGGGCAGGCGCAAGGTCAACGGAAAGTCCGTGTAGTCCATGTTCGGCTGGCGTTGCACCGACACGTGCGAACGCATCAAGCGCAATAACGACCACGGCCCGCTGTACTCCCAGCCCGCTTCCAAATCCCGCACCACCAGGCTCGGCTGCAACGGATCGTTGGCCGGGCGCTGGTAGCCATTTCGGGCCCAACGCAAGGTCAGCCGGATCGGTTGGCCAACCATCCAGCGCAGGTTCTGCTGAGCCTCACCGGGGTAGCTGAGCTGTTGATTGCCGGTATTCAAGCCCCAGGCAATCACCTGATCGGCACCGCGCTCTTCCTCTCGATCGGTGCGCCAGCGCACGTCCATCTCCAGCCCCAACACACCGCTTTTGTCGCGTACAAACATCGGGCCCAGCCACGTGCTGGCTTGCTTCAGACGATTGAGAAAGTCCTCGGCGGCCAGGCGCTCCGGGGTCTGGCTCAGCAACAATCCGGCCTGCGCCACCGGCAAACGCTTGTCGATCAGCTCCAGCAAATGCTGAACCCTGGCCGGATCGGCGTCGGCGGCCTGAAGGCCATTGGCAAACGGAAAGCGCTCCGCCAGGTACTGATTGAAATAGTTGGCCAGGTCGTTCCACGCCGCCGCAGCCTGTTGCTGTTGCAGGAACTGGCAGCGTTGCATGGCGGTTTGTTGCAGATCCACCGCCCGCAACGCCAGGGTTCCGCGCCCGCCAGACAGGTTGGCGGTTTGCAGGATCTGGCCGCAGGACGTGGCGTCCATTTCGATGAAGTCGCGACTGACCAATTGTTCGATCTGCGCCGGCGAACTGGCGGGGTTCTGCTCCTTGTACTTGAGCAGTTCGTCGTTGAGCGCACTGAACTGCGTCACGCGTTCATAATCCAGCGCCGAGAGGTTCTGTTGCTGGACTTTGAGCCATTCCAGCGCCGAGGTGCGTCGCTCGGTAATCCCGAGCATGGTGTTGAATTGCTGCTTGAGGCTCAGTTTCAAATCCTGCACGTCGTTGGCGCCATACAGTTGCAGGCCGAGGTTTTTCGAGCCGTCCCACTGGCTGATTTCGGTGCGCCCGCTGAACAGCGGCTGGGCGACGATTTCGTCGAGGCCGCTGACGATTTCGGCCAGGGCGCGGCGGTTCAAGGCAGTTTGCAAACGTGTGGCCAGATCGCTGCGACGCACCTCGACAAAGGCTTTCTGCAAGGCAATCGCCTGGGAGGCCTGCACATTGAAGACGCCCCTGTTGGCCTGCGCATTGTGCTCGCGCAGGCTCGACAACATGGCCTTGACCACTGCGCCTTCGGCCGCTTGCAACAAGGCGCCGCGATACGCCGGGGGAATGCGTGGCAACTCTTCGGCGGCGTAACTCTTGTAGCTGGCGAAATAGTTCAGCGCACTGTCGAGGTCGTCGCCATCAACGCCCTGCCCTTGCCCATCCGGGGCTTCAGAGCGATCCGCCTGTAAGGCGATGGCCACAAAGTCACGCTTGAACAGCGCCTGCACCGCGTTGTTGAGCTGCACCACATGTTCCTGCAAGACCAGTTGCCCGCTGCCTTGCTGGATCAATAAATTGTCCCGGGAGCCGGCCTGGACGATCCATTGATCGCGAAAACTCTGTTGCAGCTTGGCCGCCTGCATTTCCAACTGTTGTTCCAGTTGCGGTCCGAGCAAGGCGCTTTTGCGCACGTTGTCCAGCAACTCGCGATAGCCAGGCACCAGGTCCTGCCCCTTGCCGCGCCCCCACGCCGAATTGGTCAAGCCGATCACCGTTTGCAGGTCATCGACCAGTGCGCGCAAATCTTCGAGCTCGGTGAGGGAGTTGCCACTGCCGGCTTCCAGCCGTTCCAGATGCAGCTTGAGATAACCGGCCTGGCGCACGAAATTGTCGGCCAGGAAATACTGGTCCAGCCAGCGCTCCATCAGCCCGAGGAAATTTTCCTCGATCACCGGGCGCTCGACGGTCAGGTCCAGCGGTCGCAAATCGCTGCCATCGGCATCGAACAACGCACGGTTGTAAAAACCGGCGCGGTGCAACGTGCCGACGTTGAGGTTCAGCGACAACGCGTTGTTGCTCAACAACACCAGGTCTTCGAGGGGCGCCTTGGGGTTGTTCAGCGCCTGACTGAACCACTGGTTCTGCTGCTCCAGATTCACCGCACGCTCCACCAGATCCTTGGCCTTGACGTAGTTTTGCCATTGGGCCGGATCTTCGCTTTCGACGTTGCCCCGTCGTTCGGTGTTGCGGATGGTCTTGAGTTGCGCCAGCTCCGCGCTCAACAGGTCGCGCAACGGCAGCATCAAATGGCTCTGGGCGGTCAGGCGCAACTCGCTCGCCAACTGCGCATCCAGCGAAGAGAACCAGGAGGTCGGAAATACCACTGAGGTGAAGCTCCAGCCCGGCGCCTTTTCCAGCACCCGCCAGAAACCCTGGACGTTGCGCCGGGTCGACTCCAGCCGATGAGATTCATCCGTGACCGCCGCGTAGTTTTTCTGCGCCCCTTGCAGCAGGCGCGACAGTTCATGGGCCTCCTTGACCGAATCCTGCCAGACCCACAGCATGCCCGCGCCCCAGACCAACGCAACCACCAGCGCCACCCCACCGATCACGCGCTGCCAGCGCTGACGCAGGCGTAACAGACGCGGCACCACCTGGGCCAGACCACGTTCGGCGACCACCCGCCGCTGCCACAATTGCCTGGCAAAGGCGCTCTGCTGCAACCCGGTGTCGTAGGCCGAAAACCCGTCGGCGCTGTCTTCCGAGGGCTGATTGGCAGTGAAATAGATACCGCGAAAGCGCGGTGCCTCACCTTGAGCATTGCCCTGGAAAACCGGCTCCAACAAGGATTGCAGATGGCGTCGCAAGGCTTCGAAACGTTCCGGCAAACCATACAGCTCAGTGCTCAGTTGCCCGGACAAGGCGCCGATTTCGATGATCGATTCCGCCAGGGCCCGAGTCACCTGATCCAGTGCCTGATCGCTCCATTGCGCTTGCCAGACCGCATCGGTCCCATGGGGCGACGACCAGCCCAGCGTGCGTTCGCGGGCCTCGACCGGCAGCGCGGTGATCAACTCCTGAAAGCCCGGCAACTCCTCCATGCCGGTAATCACCACGTACACCGGCAGGCTCAGCCCGAACCGTTGCAACAAATCGATGAAGCGTCGACGCGCCGCTAACCCGAGGGTCGCGGCTTGCTCGACGTTGCCCAATCGACTGACCGGCACCGTCCAGATCACTCCGTCCAGCGGACGTTGACTGCGCAAGCGCAGGATCAATCCCAGCAAGCGCCACCAGCCGCCGCGTTGCAGGTGCATGCCTTCATCTGGCAAAAACAGCGCCTGTGGCACCACCAACACTGCACCTTCAGGGTCCGACCACCAGCGACCGAACCAGGCCGGTTTGTCGGTGGGCTGCAAGCGCCACTGAGTACACAATTGCGTGCCCTGGGTTTCGTTACCGAGCATCAGCAGCCATGGGATCTGATAACGGTCCTGGGCGCCCTGCTCTTGCTCCATGTGCCGCACCGCCAGGTAAAAACTGCGAATCGCCGCACCGCTTTGCGTGCGCAACCACCAGACCGCCACCCCGACAATCGCCAGCAGCAACAGCACGGCGATGATGAGGCCGATAATCCCCAGCGTGCTCATGAGTCTTGCTCCGAGACGGACACGGAATCGGTCATCTGCAACACCGGTTCGAGCTCCAGACGAATGTCACGCCAAAACAGCTGCCCCAACCCGGTCAGCAGCAGGACCATGGCGAGAATCCCCACGCCCAGGCGAAAACCGTCGGGCAACGAAAGGCGCACCGGCAATTGCAGCGGCGGCACGGCCGAAGGTTGTTCGAGCCGGGCACTGACGTCGGCATAATCCGCCTCGTGCTGCCAGGCAAAGGTGAACAGCGCCAGGCGCCATTTTTCATGCTGGGCCTGATTCTGTTCGCCGCGCAGACGGCCCTGAAACCCCAGCACCAGACACTGCAAATAAACATTGGCCAGATCGCGAGTGATGGGGAGCTGCTCGTCTAGCAGTTCCTTGATCGCCAGCGGTATTCGCTCACCGGCCTGACGGCTGGCGTACAAGCGCGATTCCAGCGGTTTTTCCTGCCAGGCCGACTGGCCCGGCCACGGCGTGAACAGCAAGGTTTCATCGACCAGCGCGACGAAGGCATAGACCAGCGCCTTGACTTGCTCGGTGGCGGCGTCGCCGACTTTGGCGAATGCCGTTCGCCACAGTCGTTGGGAGATTTGCGTGGACAGTTCGACCACCGCCTCCACCAGCGCTTCGTCTTCGCTGTCCTTGGGCAACTGGTTCCAGTCCTGGGACCATTGCTGCCAGGCCTGGCGAAAAGCACTGCTCAGAGGTGCTTCGTGGAGGCCTCGTGTACCCGACCCGACATTGCCCTCAGACATAGGACGTTCCTTCCTTGATCAAGCACTCTCACTCGCCTGGGCGACAAGCAACACCACTTGCCATGGACTGCTGGCCAGCCTGGAAGCCGGTGCGGCAATCAGCAACGGCAACTGCCCGTCGAACCATTGGCCTTCGGCCGTCACCACAAACAACCGCGTATCGTCGCCGACGCTGTAGGCCACTTGTTCATTGCGACTCATGGCCTGATGGGACAAACCGCTCATGCGCTGGCGACTGAGCAGCGCGATGTGCGGCTGCGACGCAATGATCGCCCCGCGCAACCATTCGCTCGCGGCCTGCTCGCTGGCACCGTTGGGCATGCGCAAACCGATGACCAGCCGTTGGCTCGGCTGATCGTCGGGCAATTGAATCGAGAAGGTCTGTTCACTGCGTTCGAACGCCAGGCTGCGATAACCGGCGCGGATCAGTTCGAGGGTCTTTTCAAGCCAGTCGAGCACCGCTTCATAGCCGCGCTGCAGTTCAAGAAAGTCCAGCGGCGCGAACGCCGGAACGCCGGCCAATGGATCAAGCGCCGACCAGGCGCCGGCCAGCCCGAGCAGCAAGCCATACAGCGCCTGAGGCGTCGCCACTCGACTGTTCAGCAGGCCTTCGACCTCCGGCAGCCGCGCCCAGAGCGCCGTCAACTGGCGGCGAATTTCCAGCGCGTCGTCCTGATTGCCGGCCTGCTGCGCCTGGCGCAAACGACCGGCGAGGAACATGCATTTCTCCCGCGCCCTGGCGCACAGCCCCACCACTCGACGACCCAGCACCGAGTCGGGCAACAGGCATGGCGTTGGCGGTGTGTAGGGCAACGGAAGAAAACCGCCGCCCTCCTTGCGAATTCTCAGCAGTGGCAGGCAGACGGAATCCGCCTTGTTCAGTTGCGTGCACAAGCGCGGGTTCGGACGCCAGACCGTGATCGACTCGGGGTACTCGCCGCTCGTGAGGTCCGGCAACGCATCGCCGACCACCGATTGCAGTCGCCCCTTGAGCGGTAGCAACTGCCCGGCGCGCCACAGCGGACTGATTGCCAGGTACACGGTGACGGTGGCGTTGTCGGTGGCGTCGATCGCTTCACTGACGTCGAGCTCCAGCATCGGCCCGACACCGGCCTGCAGATTGACCGGCAAACCGTCCGGCAAGGTCGCCTGCAAACTGATCAGTCGTACCAGCCCGGCGCTCAATGCAGAGGGATCGAATTCGACGCGGGTCACACCCCAGAACCACGGATTACAGGCCTGGGCGAAATGCGCCACCAGCGCTTCGGCCCGCAGCCCTTGCAACTGAAAATGCTGGGGCAACAACTGCATGCCCTCATGCCAGCAAACCGCGTCAGGTAGCAGACTCATACGATTCCCTTCGACCTCTCGTGGCGCCGCGCAAAAATGGGCGGCCTGGCCCAATGTCTGTCAGTTAAGACGCGGAACCTGTGGGAGCGGGCTTGCTCGCGAAAGCGGTGTGTCAGGCGACTTCAATGTTGACTGTGCCGCCGTCTTCGCGAGCAAGCCCGCTCCCACATGGATCGCGTTTAACTGACCGGTATTACGGCCGGGCTCCTACATGTCTGTTCGCGCATCCTAATCTCTGTGTTCAGTTCGGGTGATCGCTGACCAGCGTCATCTCGCGACTGTCGAACTTGAGCCAGGCGCTGTTCTGATCGTCCAGCCGTAACCGGTGTGCTCCGGGAGTGTTATAGCTGGCGAAGACTAAAAGTCCAGCCGCCCGCTTGCCCCCCAGCGGGAAGGGTTGTTTGTCGATGAATTGACCGGGCACCAGCTCCAGTCCCCAGACCGTCATCAGCTGTCGGTAGTCACGCTGGAACTGCTCGCGTTCGGCGAACCACTGCCGGGCGGTGATACCCGACAACTGCTTGAGCAGATCCGCGTCGTTCACCGCAATGAAGTCCACCGCGATCGGCGTGTCATCGTTGGCGCGGGGCGCGACGTCCAGCGTCAGGTTATCGAGGTCGACACGAGGTCCGAACAACGAACACCCGGCGAGTGACAGGAGCAGAACCAAAGAAAAAAAACGTGCGTACAAAATGAATTTTCCTTTTCTCGATACAGTCCAAAAATGCTTTTTGTTTGCTTTTTTATAGACCTGTTCTAGCGTCTTGGGTAGTTCGGTCGGCACGACGAATGTGGAAGGTTCGTCAAAGGAATGACAGGTCCTCTGCCCTCCCTTTCTAACCTACGGTCCAGTAAGGGAATGCGATGAAACGGGCCTCCCGATGCATTGCGCCCGCCTCATGCATCGGAGTCAGCCACCATGGCAGAAAGTACTCAGCACAAGCTCGACAGGGTTCGCCCGCCCCGGGTGCAAATCACCTACGACGTCGAAATCGGCAACGCCATCGAGAAGAAAGAATTGCCGTTGGTTGTCGGCATCCTGGCCGATCTCTCCGGCAAGCCTCTGGAGCCACTCCCGAAATTGAATGAACGGCGCTTCACCGAAATCGATCGCGACAACTTCAACGAAGTGCTCGCCTCGATCGGCCCGCGCGCCACCTTGCAGGTCACCAACACCCTCAGCGGCGACGACAGCAAACTCAACATCGAGCTCAACTTCAAACACATCGACGACTTCGATCCGGTCAAGGTGGTTGAGCAAGTCACTCCGCTGCGGCGTCTGTTCGAAGCCCGTCAGCGTCTGCGCGATCTGCTGACCAAGCTCGATGGCAACGATGATCTGGACAAGCTGTTGCGTGACGTCATCGCCAACACCGAGGGACTGCAAGAGATCAAGTCTGCCCGCCCGGAAACCGCCGCCCCCGCCCCCGCAGGCGATGCAGAAGTACCGGCCGAACCGCAAGCCTGATCGTTCATCCACTTAGGGAGAATTTGCCATGCCCGCCTCATCCGCCGCCCAGAGCCAAGCCAGCGACAGTACCGCCCAGACCTTGTCTCTGCTCGATGAAATAATCGCCAAAGGCCGCATGGCCCATGACGACAGCCAGCAGGATTACGCCCGCGACATGCTCGCGGAATTCGCCACCCAGGTACTCGACGAAGGCATGGCCATCGACAAGGACACCGTGGCGATGATCAACGACCGCATCAGCCAGATCGACGAGCTGATCAGCGCTCAACTCAACGAAGTGTTGCACCACCCGGACCTGCAAAAACTCGAAGCCTCCTGGCGCGGCCTGCACCTGCTGGTGAAAAACACCGAGACCAGTTCCCGGCTGAAACTGCGTCTGCTAAATGTGACCCAGAAAGAGCTGCAGAACGACCTGGAAAAAGCCGTCGAGTTCGACCAGAGTGCGCTGTTCAAGAAGATCTACGAAGAAGAATACGGCACCTTCGGCGGCCACCCGTTCAGCCTGCTGGTGGGTGACTACACCTTCGGCCGGCACCCGCAGGACATCGGCCTGCTGGAGAAACTCTCGAACGTCGCCGCGGCCGCTCACGCGCCGTTCATTGCTGCCGCCAGCCCCCGGTTGTTCGACATGAACAGCTTCACCGAACTGGCCGTGCCGCGTGACCTGTCGAAAGTCTTCGAAAGCCAGGAGCTGATCAAGTGGCGCTCGTTCCGCGAAAGCGAAGACTCGCGTTATGTGTCGCTGGTGCTGCCGCACTTCTTGCTGCGTCTGCCCTACGGCCCTGACACGTCGCCGGTGGAAGGCATCAACTACGTCGAAGACGTCAACGGCAGCGACCACGGCAAATACCTGTGGGGCAATGCTGCGTGGGCCTTGTCGCAACGAATCACCGAAGCCTTCGCCAAGTACGGCTGGTGCGCGGCGATACGCGGTGCCGAAGGCGGTGGTGCGGTGGAAGGCCTCCCGGCCCATACCTTCCGCACAACCTCTGGCGACCTGTCGCTCAAATGCCCGACCGAAGTGGCGATCACCGACCGACGCGAGAAAGAGCTCAACGACCTCGGCTTCATCGCCCTGTGCCACAAAAAAAACAGCGACGTGGCAGTGTTCTTCGGCGGCCAGACCACCAACAAATCCAAGCTCTACAACACCAACGAGGCGAACGCCAACGCGCGGATTTCGGCGATGTTGCCGTACGTGCTCGCGGCCTCGCGTTTCGCGCATTACCTGAAGGTGATCATGCGCGACAAGGTCGGTAGTTTCATGACCCGCGACAACGTGCAGACCTATCTCAACAACTGGATCGCCGACTACGTGCTGATCAACGACAACGCGCCGCAAGAGATCAAGGCGCAGTACCCGTTGCGTGAAGCTCGAGTGGATGTGACCGAGGTGGCCGGCAAACCGGGTGCCTACAAGGCCACGGTGTTCCTGCGGCCGCACTTCCAGCTCGAAGAGCTGACCGCATCGATCCGCCTGGTCGCGACCCTGCCGCCACCGGTAGCTGCCTGACCACTGAAACCTGTGGCACCACTGGAGTCTGTGGCACCACTGATACCTGTGGCGAGGGAGCTTGCTCCCGCTGGGGCGAGAAGCGGCCCCAAAAAATGGGACTGCTACGCAGTCCAGCGGGAGCAAGCTCCCTCGCCACAGGTTCGGTGTTTGGCTTAACAGATTCAGTGTTTGGCTTAACAGGTTCAGTGTTCGCTTTTAACTGATTGGCATTGGGTATTCACCCCACTTGTCTATAGCGATTACTTTCAGGAGTTTCATGCGATGGATGCAATCATTCTCGACCTCGGCGGCGACATCAAAGGCGATAGCCTGCTCGAGGGTTACAAGGACAAGATCGAAGTCATGTCCTACAGCCACAACGTGGCGATGCAAGTGACCAACGACGTCAGCAATTCGGAGCGTACCTCCGGCAAGCCGCACATCGGCGAGTTCACCCTGACCAAATTCGTCGACAGCTCGACGCCCTCTCTCAACGAGTATTGCTGCGCCGGCAAACCAATCCCGGAAGCCAAAATCACCATCGGCCGCAACGCCGCCGAAGGCAGCGGTCAACTGATGCCATTCATCATCTACACCCTGACCAACGTCGTGCTGTCCAACGTCAGCGTCAGTGGCGGTACCGGTGGTAAACCGGTGGAAACCCTGTCGCTGAACTTCACCAAAATCAAGTGGGAACTCACCGCCCAGAAAGACGACGGCACCAAGGAAGGCACGGCCGCCTCGACCTGGGACATGGCCGCCAACAAGCTCGTCAAGTAAGCGGACGCGTCGGCCATGGCAGGCACCGGCATCCTCCCACCGTTGTTCGAGCGCCTCGCTTCAAGCGAGGTCGACACCGTGCAGGTGTTCGATCGCCAAGGGCTGCTCGACTCGGTACACACGGAGTTGTTGCGCCTGTTCAACACCCGACGCGGCCAACGCCCACTGACCTCCCCGCCGAGCATTCTCGACTACGGCATCGCTGACTGGACCGCCTTGCAACAGCAGCGCAGCGATGACCGTCGTCAGTTGGCACGGGAAGTCCGTGAGGCCATCACCCATTTCGAACCGCGCCTGCAACTGGGCGAGGTCCAGGTCAATCCGGTCCCCGGCCATCCGCAGCAACTGAGCATTCGGCTACTGGGTGAGTTGCGCAGCGGCCAGCAGCACTGGCCCGTGGCTTTTGTCATCGAGAAGGCCGGCAATGGCCTTGAGGTGCGTCATGAGCGACTCGATTGACCCGCAACTGCTCGATTACTACCAGCGCGAACTGACCTGGCTGCGGCACGCCGGGAGCATTTTTGCCGAGCGTTATCCCAAGGTCGCCAGACGCCTGGAATTGTCTCCCGGTGAATGCCCCGACCCGCATGTCGAACGCCTGCTCGAAGGTTTCGCCTTGCTCGCGGCGCGCTTGCAACGGCGGCTCGATGACGACTACGCCGAATTCAGCGACGCCTTGCTCGAACAGCTTTACCCGCTGGCGATGCGGCCATTACCGTCCTGCGCGATCGTGCAGTTCGAGCCGGATCCGAGCAAGGGCAACCTCGCCGGCGGTTACCCGCTGCCACGAGACACGCCGCTGTTCGTCACCACCAGCAAAGGTGAAAGCATCCATTTTCGCACCAGCGCCGCGGTTCGATTGTGGCCGCTGCAAATCAATGAAGCGCTGTTGCTGGGCAGCGACGAAGCCCAGGCCCTGACCGGCGTTGCACAGGCGCGCTCGGCCCTGCGCCTGAGCCTGCGTTGCCTCGGTAAAAGCCAGTGGCCGGAGTTGGCGATCAAACAGTTGCGCGTGCACCTCGCCGCCTCCCCGATGATCAATGCCTGCCTGTATGACCTGCTCGGCGCCCATGCCGTGAAGGTGCTGGCCGGCCCCGTCGGCAGCGTGCCGAAAGTGTTGGCGGGGTTGCCGGACATTGTCGGTTTCGCCAGCGACGAAGTGCTGTTGCCGGACGAGGACGGCGTGCATCCGGGCATGCGTCTGCTCGCCGAATACTTTGCCTTCCCGGACAAATTCAATTTCTTCGATATCCCGTTGGCCGGTGCCACCAGCGACAGCCAGACGCTGTACCTGTACATCGTCTTCGACCGCGCCCCGGCCAACCGTCTGCACCTTCAAGCCAGCGACTTCGCCTTGGGCTGTGCGCCGGTGATCAATCTGTTTCCACGAACCTCGGAGCCCCTGCGCCCGGACGGCACTCGCAGCGAGTACCGCCTGGTCGCCGACAGTCATCGGGAAAACAGCGTCGAGATCCACAGCATCCGAGCGATGCGCGCCAGTTCCAGTCAGGGTGTGCTGCGTGTTCCTGCTTATTACGGCAGCCAGCATATCGGCGGTGAAAAGCAATGCTACTGGCACGCGCGACGGGTCAGCGGCATGACCCCGAATCGTCTGGGCACCGACCTGATGGTGAGCCTGGTGGACACCCGTCTCGACCCATTGTCCGAGACCACCGAATACAGCCTCACCGCCGAACTGCTGTGTACCAACCGACACTTGGCCCAGAGCCTTCCGGCCGGGACACCACTGGGTTTCGAACGACCGGGGCCAGTGGCCTGGGCACGCCTGCGCAATCCACCCAGCCCGCAGAGCTTGCCGCGACTGGATGGCGAATCCCGTTGGCGGCTGGTATCGCAACTGACCCTCAATCATTTGTCGCTGGTCGAGGGGCCGCAGGCGCTGGATGCCCTCAAGGAAATCCTCCAACTGCACAACCTGCGTGACGAGGCCAGCGCCCTACGGCAGATCGAAGGTTTGCTAAGTCTTGGCTGCGAACGAGTGATCGCCCATGTCGGCGAAGATGCGTGGCGCGGCTGGCGCAATGGGCTGGAAGTTCAGCTGCAACTCGACCCGCAGCATTTCGTCGGCAGCAGCGCCGTGTTGTTTTCAGCGGTGCTGGCGCAGTTCTTTTCACTCTATGCCACGGCCAATCGCTTTGTGCGCACGGTCCTGGTCCAGTCAGACAAGGAGGTCAAGACATGGCAACCCCAAGCCGGCATGCCACTGTCCCTCTGAGCCTGAGTCAGAAGCTGCGGCACGACCCGCAGGCGTTCGAGTTGTTGCAGGCGTTGCTGCTGCTGGAGCGCGAACACCCACAAGCCGAGTCCCTGGGCAGCGGCACCGCGCCTCAAGCGGAAGCCCTGCGCCTGCGCGGGCCGTTAACGGCGCTTTTTTCCGCCAGCGAAATCGAAAGCCTGACCCAGGAACCCGGTCAGCAACCGACGCTCAGTACTCCGGTGTTTGGCCTCGGCGGACCCGACGGGCCCCTGCCCTATGCCTATCAGGAATGGCTGCAGCAACGGGCTCGCGCCAAGGACCATGCTCCGGCCGAGTTCCTCGACCTGTTCCAGCATCGCCTGCTCAGCCTGCTGTACAAGGTGATGCGCAAACACCGGATTGCCGTCGGCTTTACGGCCCCCGGCGCGTCCCCGGTGCAGGCGCAACTGCGGGCGCTGACCGGGTTATTGCCCAAAGCCTTGCAAGAACGTCAGGCCGTTCCCGATTCCGCCGTACTGGCATGCAGCGCGCTGTTCGCCGACGGTCGTCGCTCCCTCGCCGGCTTCGCCGCGATCGTGCGCGAGCACTTCGAACTGCCGGTCGCACTCAGCGCCTATGAAGGTGCCTGGCGGGAAATCCCACCCGCCAGTCGCAGCCGCCTGCAACCGGGAGGCCGCAACCTGCAACTGGGCCGCAGCGCCGTGGCCGGCACCCGGGTCTGGGATGAACACGCCGGCATCCGCCTGACGCTCGGTCCGCTGACCTCGGCGCAGGCGGCGCGGTTTCTGCCGGACGGCGAATCCCATCCAGCACTGGCCAGCCTCAGCGCGCTGTACTTCGGCCCCGATCTGGATTGCACGCTGGTGTTGTTGGTGCGCGGTGCCAGCCCGATAAAACTCGGTCGCCAGGCCCCGCCCTTGCTCAGTTGGAACGGTGGCCTGCAACGCCAGACCAGCCTCGCCGTGCAACAGATCGAAACCCGCCTTCGTCAGCTGGAGATCACCTGAACATGGAACTGGCCAGCCTGATCGGACGCCTCAACCCGGACAACCGCCGCGCCCTCGAACGGGCCGCGCAACGCTGCCTGCAACGAGGTCATCATTACGTCGAAATCGAGCACCTGCTGCTTGAGTTGCTGGACATCGAGGGCGGTGACTTCGCCTACCTGCTGCAGCGCTTCGGCCTGGAGCGCGATGCCCTGACGGCGGAAATCAACAAGGCTCTGGAACTGTTCAAATCCGGCAGCACCCGCACCCCGGCGCTCTCCGCGCAAACCATCGGCCTGCTCGAAGACGCGGTGGTTCAGGCCAGTGTGCTCGGTCTCGACAGCATCCGTTCCGGCTTGCTGCTGCTGGCCTTGCTCGACCGCGATGAACGCCGCAGCCTGCTGCTCAATAGCGCCTCGTCGCTGTTGAAAATTCCGCGGGAAGCCTTGCGCAGCAACCTGCTGGAGTGGACCGAAAACTCTCGCGAACACGTCGGCGGCACGCGGCCTGCCAATGCCGGCAAGCCGCAGCCGAAACAGGATTCAGTGCTCGATCAGTTCACCCAGGACCTGACCGCCGACGCCCACGCCGGGCGCATCGACCCCATCGTCGGGCGTGACGGCGAGATTCGCCAGTGCATCGACATCCTGCTCAGGCGTCGGCAGAACAACCCGATCCTGGTCGGCGCGCCGGGCGTGGGCAAAACGGCAGTGGTCGAAGGCCTGGCCCTGCGCATTGCCGCTGGCGATGTACCGCCGTCGCTGCAGGAAGTCAGCCTGCGGGTACTCGACCTCGGTTTGTTGCAGGCCGGGGCCGGGGTCAAAGGCGAGTTCGAACAGCGGCTCAAAGGCGTGATTGACGCGGTGCGCAGCGCCGATAAACCGATCATTCTATTCATCGACGAAGCCCACACCCTGATTGGCGCCGGCGGCGCGGAAGGCGGCAGCGACGCGGCCAACCTGCTCAAACCGGCGCTGGCCCGTGGCGAGTTGCGCACCCTCGCCGCCACGACCTGGCTTGAGTACAAAAAATACTTCGAGAAAGACCCGGCCCTCGCCCGGCGCTTTCAGTTGGTGCAAGTCGAGGAACCGGACGAAACCACCGCCGTGGAAATGCTTCGTGGCGTGGCCGCGAAACTGGAACAGCACCACGGCGTGCAAGTGCTCGACGCAGCGATCCACGAAGCGGTGAAACTGTCCCACCGCTACATCTCCGGGCGCCAGTTGCCGGACAAAGCCATCAGCGTGCTCGACACCGCCTGCGCCCGGGTCGCCCTCGGCCAGCACGACGTGCCGCCACCGCTGGAAAGCCTGCGCCATCGCCAGAACAGCCTCAAGGATGAAGTCGAACGCCTGCGTCGCGAACAGGCCACCGGGCTCGATCACCGTGAACGCATCACCCTGCTGGAAACCGAATCCGTCGGCAACGTGCAAGCCATTCGCGACCTGGAAATCCGCTGGAACGAAGAACGGATCGCCGTGCGCGAACTGCTGGAAACCCGCCGCGAGTTACTCACCTTGAGCGAACGCGCCGACAACGAAAAACCGGACGAAGCCACTGACAGCCGCATCGATCATCTGGCCGCCGAACTGGTACGACTCGAGGCCGGTCTGGATGCCATTCGCCAGGACGATCCGCTGGTGCCGGAACAGGTCGACGCAAAAACCGTGGCCGCCGTGATCGCCGGCTGGACCGGTATCCCGGTGGGCAAAATGCTCGCCGACGAAGCCCACGCCGTACGCACCCTCGGCCAGCGCATGGGCCTGCGGGTCATGGGCCAAAGCACCGCGCTGAACACCATCGCCCAACGCCTGCAAGCCTACCGCGCCGGCCTTACCGACCCACAGAAACCGGTCGGCGTGTTCCTGCTGGTCGGCCCCACGGGCGTGGGCAAAACCGAAACCGCTTATGCGTTGGCCGATGCGCTCTACGGCGGCGAACGCAACCTGATCAGCATCAACCTCTCCGAATACCAGGAAGCCCACACCGTCAGCCAACTCAAAGGCGCCCCGCCCGGTTATGTCGGTTACGGCAGCGGTGGCGTACTCACCGAAGCGGTGCGACGAAAACCTTATTCGGTGGTGCTGCTGGATGAAATCGAAAAGGCCCACCCGGATGTGCTGGAGGCCTTCTACAACGTCTTCGACAAAGGCGTGATGGAAGACGGCACCGGATTGGTGGTGGATTTCAAAAACACCGTGATGCTCGCCACCAGCAACGTTGGCGCTGAATTGCTGCTCGACACACCGACCACGCAACTGGGCACCGATGCCTTCAACGAAGCGCTGCATAAAGTGCTGCTGAAAGCGTTTCGGCCAGCGTTTCTGGCGCGCATGACGGTGGTGGCGTATCGGCCTCTGGATGAGGTGACGCTGGAAGGGATTGTGTTGGCGAAGCTGGAGAAATTGCGCGGACGCTACAAGGCTGCAACCGGGAAACAGTTTGAGTTTGATGCCGGGATTGTGCAGGCGGTGTTGGCCAAGTGCAGTGCGGCTGGGGCACGGGATGTTGAGAACGTGTTGATGACGCAGGTGACGGGGAAGTTGGCGGAGTGGGTGTTGGAGTGAATACAGGATGCAGCCCGCCCAGTTCGTAGAAAAATGTAAAACAAGTTAACAAGGAGTTTTGCCATGACATTAAGCAATAGCGCAACCAGAAAACACACCAACGGAAAGTATAAAAATACCCAACCAAAGATAACACAAGAGTTAGCTTAAATACCGACACCCTTAACAACGGCTCTCATAGGCAACCACAATATCAAGACACGTTCAATACAAAGGAATCAAACCAATGGCGACTCGTATTTTTTTTCGCGGTGACAGTCGTGCACCTTATGGTCAGCATAGTATCTTCGCTCTGGGTTTTTCAAGGAGGGACTTGACAGCGCCAAGCCCTGTCTATAGAGCGACGCCGAACTACGCAGGCGACATTGAACCTGACAGTGCTGTCTGTGTGTCTGCACGCATTAGTGCATCCGCGCTATTCCCTTTGGATGTTGCAGTAGCACGAACGTATATTTATGCAGTGGCATTAGATACCAGCGCAGTCACCAACACTCATAAACGGCAGGTCGAGGACGGCCTTGCTGGAGTAGCGGTCAGCGGCGTTAATGCTCTTTGGCCATTGTTTGCTCAAGAACTTGCGATTCCCGAGATCCCGGCAAATCAGATTATTGCGTCGGTTGCGTGCGACAGAGTATGGAATGGCGCTGACTGGTCAGCCGGCGCCGTTTATACCCTACATTCCCCCGTAGCAACCAATCCAGCGTGCACGGTCAACGCACAATTTCGTGATGCAGCCGTTAGCTTCCTCATGGCAGAGATCAACTTGGGCAATAACAACACTCCTTTAATGGGCAATGGGTATCATCCTGTGAATTAAACTTAAAAGGAGAACAAAAGTGAACATTACGCCTACATTGCGCCGAGCCATGCAAAACCTGCTCACCTACTCGAACGGTGAGACCGGATTAATAATGCGCTGGAACAATGACGACCGTACCATAGAAACCGTTTGGTCCGAAGGTTATAAAAACATTGAAAATGTTGCACAAGTGGGGTCCGGTCGCGCGCACATACAAAGACTCGAGAATACGTACGACGAAAGCAAAAGCCAGCCAAATTTCGGAGGACATGCAGAGGAAATATTAATCAGAACGTGGGACTACTACAAAAAATCTCTTAGCATCTACCCCATATCCGTTGACATCATACTCACACATAGTCCTTGTCGTGATGTATCAGGCGTATTCAGAGATGCTAAAGGGACGGTGTGGCCATGTGGATGCTCGAACAAACTCTATAAACTAATTAACGAAATAGAAACCAACGTCAAAGTTTGGAACATTGCCTACTTTGCATACTACGGTACCGCTGCTTCAACCGGCAAAGCGATTGAGGGAGTCTCCAAGTTACAATCGCACCCTCGTGTTTTAACCTATTATTTCCATGGCGTTCCATGAACACCATAGGCCAATAATTAGCACAAATAAACACATCACTCTTTCATGGGTAATTCTGGGATTATCGATCAGTTCCTACTCACATAATCAACAACACAAGCTCCAACCACCCATTGAGGCCCCCCAATGCCCCGCACTACCGACAGCAACACCAGTCTCTCCCTCACTGCCAACTCGCTGTCGGCGCTTTATCCTGAGTCGCTGTCCGGCGAAGAAACCCTCAATTCGCTGGGCACACAAACCCTCAACGGCCTCAACGACGGCACATCACTCACCCTGACCACGGCCATCGCCACCCACCTCACCACCACCCTGCACAACGACGTCCTGACCCGCCCGATGGATGCGCTGGTCGCCGAAATCCGCCAACTCCCTGCCGACGCCACCGCCGAGCGCTATCAGCTTGTACTGCGGCCATGGCTCTGGTGGTTGACCCTGGCCAGCAACAACCGCGTATTCCAGAACCTCAGCACCTCTGACATCGTCACCACGATTTTCAAGGCTCATGGTTTTACCGATTTCCTGCTGAAGCTCAGCGGCAGCTATACCCCGCGCGAGTACTGCGTGCAGTACGGCGAAACCGATTTCGCCTTCGTTTCACGGTTGCTGGAAGAGGAAGGGATTTTCTGGTTTTTCACCCACGAGGACGGCAAGCACACGCTGGTGCTGGGGGACAGCAACGACGCGTTTGTGCCAATCCCCAATGGACCCAAGGTGAAGTATCTCGGCCAGCAGTTGGGTGAGCGAGAACTGCACGGCATTCGCTCCGGCCAGGTCTGCGTACAGGCGGTGGCCGGGGTGTATCAGGCGACGGATTACGAGTTCACCACCCCGACCACCTCGCTCTACAGCCAGGCCGAAGCAGTCGCCGGGCCACGGTCGATGTACGAGCACCCCGGTAGCTACAACGCCAAAGCGCGCGGCGATGCGCTGACCAAGCAGCGTGTCGATGGATTGCGCAGTCAGGAGAAGCGTTTTGTCGGTGAAAGCGACTGCCGCTGGCTGGTGCCGGGGCATTGGTTCACCCTCGCTGGGCATGATGATTCGACGTTGAATATCGATTGGGTGGTGACGGCGGTGACTCACGAAGCCAGCCACGACAGCTATCGCAATCGTTTCGAAGCCATCCCCAAGGCCACACCTTTTCGCCCGGTGAGAACCACACCGAAGCCGCGAATGCACACGCAAACCGCCATCGTAGTCGGCAAGTCCGGCGAAGAAATCTGGACCGACGAATACGGCCGGATCAAGTTGCAGTTCCCGTGGGATCGCGATGGCAAGAACGACGAAGCCAGTTCCTGCTGGGTGCGGGTGGTGTTGCCCTGGAGCGGCAAGGGTTTTGGCATGCAGTTCGTGCCACGGATCGGCCAGGAAGTGATCGTGACGTTTATCGATGGCGATCCCGATCGACCGCTGGTGACGGGTTGCGTCTACAACGGTGACAACGCCCTGCCCTATGCGCTGCCAGCGAATCAGACCCAGTCCGGGATCAAGACCCAATCGTCCAAGGGCGGTGGCGGTTTCAACGAATTGCGCTTCGAGGACAAGAAGGACGCCGAAGAGGTGTTTTTGCAGGCGCAGAAAGATCTGAAGATCAACGTGCTCAACGACACAACCGCCACGGTCGGCCACGACGAAACCCTGACCGTACAGAACGCCCGTACGCGCACGGTGAAGGAAGGCGACGAGACCGTGACCCTGGAGAAAGGCAAACGCAGCGTGACCATCCAGACTGGCAGTGACAATCTCGATGTGAAGGACAGTCGCACGGTGACCGTGGGCGCGGATCAGACCCACAGCACCGGTGGCAACTACACGCACAAGGTCACCGGCGATTACAGCCTGACGGTGGACGGCAATCTGACCATCAAGGTGACCGGTACCCTGACCCTGCAAAGCGGCGGCAGTTTTGCGATCAAGAGTGGCGCTGATCTGGCGGCCCAGGCCAGCACCTCGATCAGTCAAAAGGCCGGTACGTCCCTGAGCAATCAGGCGGGGACCTCGTTGGAGAATAAGGCCGGCACGACCATGACCAACGATGCCGGGATCAGCCTGACCAACAAGGGCGCCGCTTCGCAGACCGTGGACGGTGGCGGCATGCTGACGATCAAGGGTGGTCTGGTGCAGGTCAACTGACAAGGAGAACCCATGGCCATCACGCCGCTGGACTTGCAGCAGAACGATAAACAGCTCAAAGGTCGCTTGCTCGATGGCCAACTCGACGGTGCGCTGCACATCAAGGATGACGGTCGCGCGCAGGCCGATTTGCAGTACAGCCACGGCGAGCTACAAGGCACTACCCTGCTTTACCACCCCAATGGCAAGGTCTCGGCGCAGCTGCCGTTTGTTCGTGACAAGCTGCAGGGGGTCGCGAGTTTCTATGCGCCGCAAGGCTGGCTGCAGCGCAAGGCGACTTACCGCCGAGGGCTGCTGCATGGCGACGCGTTCAATTACTTTCCCGACGGGCAACTGGCGGAGGCCGAGTTCTACCGCGATGGCGTGCGCGAGGGGCGGTATCAGCGCTTTCATCCCAACGGCAAACCCGCCGTCGAGGCTCGATATCTCAATGGTCTGTTACTGGAACCGGAACAGGGTTTTGCCAGCGATGGGCGACCGCTGGACGCCGAGGGCAAGCCGATTTCGAGGGTGCGCTGGTGGTTCAGGCGCTGGAGTGATCCCGCCGAGGCCTGAGCCTGTTGTGGTGAATCTCATGGACACATCGCGAGCAGGCTCGCTCCCACAGGGGATTTCGGTTCAACACGGTATTTGTGTACGACGCAGTCAAAATGTGGGAGCGAGCCTGCTCGCGATGACGTCAGCACATTCCACATCGATATCGCCTGACACGCCGCCTTCGCGAGCAAACTCGCTCCCACAGTTTGATCGCGTGCGGTCAGGGAATGAGCATCTGCATTTGCCCCGGCATCACGATTTTTATCACCCCTGCCCAATTGCACATCAGGGTGCTGTTGGCATCGATGGCCGGCGTGCCGCCCAGCAGCAGGGTCGGCGCGCCTCCGGGAATCCAGGGGGTGGCGGTGGCCGGGATGCAGGGCATCGGCGTCAATACGCCCAGCGCTGCGGCAGTGGCGGCCGCGACCATCGGGTTGGCCATGCTCATGCACGTGCCGAACGGCATGACGTTGACCAGCGGAATGTGATCCATGATGTTCGCCGCTGGCATGCCCCCGGTCAGCGTGCGATTCACCGGCAGCACGTTGAGTACCGCTGGTGCCGCGCCGAAACTGCATTGCAGGGTCGCGGTGGCGCAAACTTGCGGACAACCCATGTCGAATCTCCTTCCTGGAAGCGGCGCTCCCCTGAAACCATAGCCCGCCGAGCCTGTTCGTGCACATCAGGAACGCTGATTATCCGGCAACACGCTAACCTATAAGACCGTGCCGCGCTTGTGGCGACCCCGGCGCACCATTAGATTAGCCAATGATGTCTGGCCTCCAAAATAAGCAGAAGGGATAAGCATGGCGCTTACTGACCAGTCCACCCGTATCCGCTCCGGCGAAGAACTCGATGCCAGCCTGATCGATCCATACCTCAAGGCGCACATTCCGGGCCTGAGCGGCTTGCCGAAAGTCAGCCAGTTTCCGGGCGGTGCGTCGAACCTGACTTACCTGCTGGAATACCCCGAACAGGAATTCGTCCTGCGTCGGCCACCGTTCGGCCACAAGGCCAAGTCCGCCCACGACATGGGCCGCGAATTTCGTATTCTCAATCAGCTGCGAGACGGCTTTCCCTATTGCCCCAAAGCCTATGTGCACTGCACCGACGAGTCAGTGATCGGTGCCGAGTTTTATGTGATGGAACGGGTCAAGGGGATCATCCTGCGCTCCGAACTGCCACCGGAACTAGGGCTTGATTCAGCGAAGACCGAAACCCTGTGCAAGAGCTTCATCGACAAGTTCGTGGAACTGCACCGGGTCGACTACAAGGCCTATGGCCTGGGCGACCTCGGCAAACCCGAAGGCTATGTGGCACGGCAAATCAAAGGCTGGAGCGAGCGCTACGAAAAAGCCCTGACCCCGGACGCGCCCAAGTGGGAAGCGGTCAAAGCCTGGCTCAACGACAAGATGCCGGCCGATCACCCAACGTCGAGCATCGTCCACAACGATTACCGCTTCGACAACGTGATCCTCGACCCCGAGAACCCGATGCAGATCATCGGCGTGCTGGACTGGGAACTGACCACCCTCGGCGACCCGCTGATGGACTTGGGCAACACCCTCGCCTACTGGATCGAAGCCGACGACCCGGCGCCGGTGCAATTGATGCGCCGTCAGCCAAGCCACGCTCCCGGCATGCTGACCCGCCGTGAGTTCGTCGATTACTACGCCGAGCGCGCGGGCATCCAGATCGACAATTTCGACTTCTACTACACCTACGGCCTGTTCCGCCTGGCCGGCATCGTGCAGCAGATCTATTACCGCTTCTTCCATGGTCAGACCCAGGACAAGCGCTTCGCACAGTTCATTCACATGAACAAACTGCTGGAGCAGATGAGCCTGCAAGTCATCTCGAAATCCAGCCTCTGATCACGGCCGCTGATCGGGCCCAATAACAAGGAAAAATCATGTCCAAGACTCAGTTGTTCGACCTCGACGGCAAGATCGCTTTCGTCTCCGGCGCCAGCCGCGGCATTGGTGAAGCCATCGCCAAACTGCTGGCGCAGCAAGGTGCCCACGTCATCGTTTCGAGCCGCAAACTCGACGGCTGCCAGCACGTCGCCGACGCGATCATCGCCGCTGGCGGCAAAGCCACCGCAGTCGCCTGCCACATCGGTGAGATGGAGCAGATCACCCAAGTCTTCGCCGGCATCCGCGAACAGTTCGGGCGCCTGGACATTCTGGTCAACAACGCGGCGACCAACCCGCAGTTCTGCAACGTCCTGGACACCGACCTCAGCGCCTTCCAGAAAACCGTCGACGTGAACATTCGCGGCTACTTTTTCATGTCGGTGGAAGCCGGCAAGCTGATGCGCGAACACGGCGGCGGCAGCATCATCAACGTCGCCTCGATCAATGGTATTTCACCCGGGATCTTCCAGGGCATCTACTCGGTGACCAAGGCAGCGGTGATCAACATGACCAAAGTCTTCGCCAAGGAATGCGCGCAATTCGGCATCCGTTGCAACGCCCTGCTGCCGGGTCTGACCGACACCAAGTTTGCTTCGGCGCTGGTAAAGAACGACGCCATTCTGAAAACCGCGCTGCAGCAGATTCCGCTCAAGCGCGTAGCGGACCCGAGTGAAATGGCCGGTGCGGTGTTGTACCTGGCCAGTGATGCGTCGAGCTACACGACTGGGGTTTCGTTGAATGTGGATGGTGGTTTTTTGTCCTGATTCGACTCACCAGATACAAAAGGCAGCCTCAGGGCTAATGCCGGTAAGTTAAGAAATTTGAGCGACGAAAATCCTGTGGGAGCGTGGCTTGCCCGCGAAAAATGCACCGCGGTTTTTCAGGTACTGCGCGTCATCGTTCTTCGCGGGCAAGCCACGCTCCCACAGGTTCTGCGTCTTAACTTACCGGCATTAGCCTCAGGGCTGCCTTTTTAGTTTTCAGTACTCACCACTGATCATTCCCACGCTCTGCGTGGGAATGCCTCACCGGACGCTCTGCGTCCGCTCTTTTGGGACGCGGAGCGTCCCTGGCTGCATTCCCACGCGGAGCGTAGGAACGATCAAATCGCAGCCGTATCGGATTCAGCATAAGAATATTTATTCCACTATTTGCATATTGTGAATATTTATTCCATAAATAGCCCTCCTGAAAATAAAAATCCAAAGGACCCGGCTATGCGCGAACTCGGTATCGGACTCATCGGCACAGGTTTCATGGGCCGCGCCCACGCCTTGGCCTTTCGCAACGTCAGCGCCGTTTTTGAATTGCCGCTGAAGCTCAAACTGGCTGCCCTCGCCGACGCCGATCCGCAGCGCGCCCGGCACTGCGCCGACGCGTGGGGCTTCGATGCCGCTCACAGTGACTGGCAACAGCTGATCAACGATCCCAAGGTCAACCTGATCGCCATCACCACCCCTAACCATCTGCACTACCCCATGGCCATGGCCGCCCTCGCCGCCGGTAAACCGGTGTACTGCGAAAAACCGCTGGCGGTGAACCTCGAACAGGCCAGCGCCATGCGTCTGGCCGCTAAAGCTGCGGGCGTGGTGACGCGGGTCGGTTACAACTATCAGCACAACCCGATGATCGGGCTGGCCCGGGAGCTGCTTGAAAACGGCGACTTGGGTCAGATAATCAGTTTCCAGGGTGAATTCAGCGAAGACTTCATGGCCGACCCCGCGTCGCCCTGGTCGTGGCGTTGCGAGGCCGATCATGCCGGTGGTGCACTGGCCGACCTGGGCAGTCACTTGTTGGCCATGGCCCGTTATCTGGTGGGCGATGTCGATGCAGTGAGCGCCGACACCCAGACCGTGCACCGGCAACGTCCCGCCACGGTTGGCAGTCCGGAACAACGCAGCATCGCCGTCGAT
The DNA here is from genome assembly GCF_056279485.1 of Pseudomonas sp. TE12508. Classification (NCBI taxonomy): domain Bacteria; kingdom Pseudomonadati; phylum Pseudomonadota; class Gammaproteobacteria; order Pseudomonadales; family Pseudomonadaceae; genus Pseudomonas; species Pseudomonas sp. TE12508. Next base: position 37,327 of record NZ_JBWCCN010000014.1, read on the forward strand.
GATCAGGTCCATGCCTTGTTGCGGTTTGCCAACGGCGCCCGTGGCACGTTCAGCAGCAGTTGGCTCAAGCACGGCTACAAGAATCACCTGAGTTTTGAAATCAGCGGCACCCGAGGCACATTGGTATTCGATCAGGAACGCTTGAATGAGCTGCGTCTGTTTCGTGCCGGTCAGGACGGTTTCCAGCGCTTGATGGCAGGGCCGAATTTGCCGGGTTATGCGGCGTTCAGTCCGGCGGCAGGGCATCAACTCGGATACAACGAACTCAAGACGCTGGAAGTCCATGATCTGGTGATGGCGCTGGCAGGCTTATCTCAGGGTGGAACGAATTTCGAACAGGCGTGGGAAGTCGAACGCCTGGCGACGGCGATCCGGTTGGCAGCGCGGGAGTCGCGTTGGGTCAGGATTGAGGAAGTCTGAGCGACGCGCGCGGATACCCGCCAGCAGCACAGCGCTGCTGGCGGTTCAACGTGAGCCGATGGATGATTATTGAGTGACGCAACGAGTGAGCGTCGTTTCCCGGGTCACCTGCCCCTCAGCCCTCACATCGCCTTGTACATCGATGTTTTCAGTGGTTTGGCAGGTGCGCACAGGGGGTGGAGGCGGCGCAGCGGGAGGTGGCGGTGGAGGACTGGCACAACCACCCAGAATCGCTATCCAGAGTGCGAACGACTGTGTTGTAAAAGTGCGTTTCCCAAGACTTTTCATAGGTTGACCCGCGGTAAGTGATCGACATATTTCCGCGACCCAACACACTCACCGCGTACCCGCGGACCGGTCACAGAAAAAATACTCTCGTATTCCTTATACGACCGCCGGCAAAACCTGACAGTTCCTAGGACGTCTCGCGACAATGCAACGTGTTGCTCTCAAGCTCGTACCGTAACTCTTCAATCAACGCCGTCAACGCCTCCGGCGTCCTGAGATTCACCATGCTCAACCCGCTGACCACCAGATCCACCTGCCCCGTCGCCGGATGATAAAGCTTCACCGTCAACGAATTATCCCCGGTGAGCGCGCACTCACAGGCCAACGGCGAAAAACTCCGCTCCAGTTGCATACGCAATTGCGCCAGATGATTCATCCCGATTCACCTTGGCGACGACCTGAAATCGACTCCACGCTTGAACTGTTCGCACCCATGTGGCTGTTCCTTTAGCTGCTTCGAAAAGGACGCGATACCGACCCGAAGCCACGTATCGCACCCTCACAGCCTAGAAAAACCAGCCCCTGAGCAGAACATCAAATTGCACCATCCCAACTAGTGCATTTGCATCTTAACGTTGCCCCTTGGGCCGCCTCTCGCTGGAGAACAGACCCCGTTCGCGAGCCCATACAATCGCCTCGCTGCGGCTGTGCACGTCGAGTTTGGAATACACCGTCGAAACATGATTGCGCACCGTATTAGGCGCCAGCTTCAGGCGTGCGGCGATTTCCTTGTCGGCCAGGCCTTCACAGATCAAGCCGAGCACATCGCGCTCTCGCGCGGTCAGTTCGGTGAACGACACATTGGGCAACTGCGGTGAATTGACGTTCTTCACGTTGGCGAGTTTTTCGATCAGCGTGCGGCTGAACCAGGAGGCATCTTTCATCACCTCTTCAATGGCTGACACCAGCTCCAGCTCAGTGCGTTTGCGCTCCGTAATGTCCATCAACACCAGCAGGTAGCAAGTGCCACCCTGAATGTTCACGGTGTCCGCCGAGACGGCGCAATCGATCAGCCCGGCATCCTTGCGGCGTACCCTGACATCGACGCGATCCACGCTCCCGGTTTTCTCCAGGGCCGCAAACAGTCGCGTGCGAGCGCCTGCGTCATCGATGAAACCGAGTTGCGCCACGGTCTTGCCGAGCACCTCTTCACTGGGGCACGCGAGGGTATCGAGAAACGCTTCGTTAACGTCCATCACCACTTGATCGTCGGCGCTGCACACCAGGATCGGCACCGGAGTGAGGCGAAAGGCTTTGGCAAACCGTTCCTCACTCTGGCGCAGGGCTATTTCAGCCTTGTGCCGCAGTTCCATGTCGACGAAGGAAAACAGCATGCAAGCTTCGTCGTTGAGCTCCAGCGGTTGCCCGGCAACGATCACCTGTTTGCTGCCACCGTCGGGCAATTGCAGTTCGGCCTGCATCTGCGGAATGGTTGCCCCGTCACGCAAACGCTGCTTGGCCAGGTCCTTGTTTTCAGCACGCTCCAGCACATCCAGCTCATAGGTCGAAGCGCCGATCACCTGATCGCGGGCATAACCGGTCATTTCCAGGAAGCCCTGGTTGACTTTGATGTAACGCAAATCGCTGAGGCGACAGATCACCGCCGGGGCCGGGTTGGCATTGAAGGTCTTTTCGAAACGCTGCTCGGCGCTGGCCCATTCGGTGACGTCATTCATGATCAGCACCAACGACTCCGGTTCGCCGGCGTGGTCGGCCAGCACCATGCTGCGCACGCTGTGGACCCAGGTGCGCTCGTCGTTTTCGACTGGTGTCAATTCAACCAGTACATCGTTGAACATCTCGCCGCGGGCAACACGGCTGATCGGATAATTCTCCGTCGCCACCGGGTGATTGTTGCGATAACGCAAGGCAAACCGCTTCGCGTACTCCTTGGCATTGGCCCCCAGCTCACCGATCCGACTGACGCCGTGCATGGTCAGAGCGGCGTCATTGGCCCAGAGGATCGTCTGGTCGAGTTCCAGCAGAATCACCCCGTCGGACAGGCCGGCGATGATCTGCTGCAACTGGCGGCGATTGGTTTCGGTGGTCAGGACGTCCTGGCTCATTGGATCTCCACGCGTACGGCGGCGCATTCATGCGCCGCCCTGTGAAGATTACGACCGCGGGGGATTGGGATAGTGCTGAGGACTCATCCGCCGGGCTGATCGTTCCCACGCTCCGCGTGGGAATGCCTCTAGGGACGCTCCGCGTTCCAGCTCTCGAAAGGGACGCGGAGCGTCCCGGGCTGCATTCCCACGCAGAGCGTGGGAACGATCAACTATTGCACTTGCAACGATGCATCCAGCCCCGCCAGCTTATCCGGATTGCGCATGATAAAAATCCGGCTCACCCGCCCCGCTTCATCAAAACCAAACGTCATCGACGCAGTAATGACCCCATCTGCCTTGATGATCACGCCTTGTGCCCCATTGATTTCGCTGGGCAGCCATTCGCAAGTATGCCAATAGACATGCAACGACTGACCAATGAAATCCAGCACGCTGGTAATGCCAGACAAGGTTTCGCGGATGGCCGAGGCCTTGCCGCCGCCGTCGGCGCAGAGTTCGACGTCTTCGGCCAGCAGCGTGGTCAGGGATGCGGTTGAGCCGCTGGCGATGGCGCTGTGGAAGGCGCTCAGCAATTGGTCCTGACGCGCCGGCTCCGGTTGATAGCGGATTTGCCCGTTACCCAGACCGGCCTTGGCCCGGGACACCAGTTTGCGGCAAGCCGCTTCCTGGACCCCGATCGCCTCGGCGACTTGCGCGTAATCCATGTCGAAAATTTCGTAGAGCAGGTACGCGGCGCGTTCCTTTGGAGTCAGCCGTTCCAGCAAGAGCAGGAACGCGGTGGACAATGACGAGGCCAGTTCATGCATGTGTTCGGGTGAATGCTGATGGGTGGTGTGAATCGGCTCCGGCAGCCAGGTGCCGATGTAGTCGACCCGTGATGTGTGCGCCGAGCGCAGCAGGTCAATGCAGTGCCGGGTGCAGGCCGTGGTGAGCCAGGCGGCCGGCGTGGCGATGGAGGCCCGGTCGGCCTCCAGCCACTTGATGAACAACTCTTGCACCACATCCTCGGCTTCGGTGCGCGAGCCGAGAATGCGATACGCCAGACCGAGCAAAAAGGGCCGGCGCTGCTCGAATACAGCGGCGGTGTTTTCAGCGGAGTTCATCGATCAGTGCCTCGACACCTGCAAACGGTTCCACAGGTTGATCATGCCGATCTCGGCCGTCAAGGCACCGATCTGAGCATCGTTGAAATGCTCGCGCAAGTCGCCGCGCAGGCTGGCGTAATCGGTCTTTTCATCGAGTACGGTCAGGGCTTCGGTCCAGGCCAGGGCGGCGCGTTCGGCGGCGCTGAAATCGCTGACATGGCGCCAGACGATCAGGCGGTCCAGACGCTCGTTGGTTTCATTGGCCTCCCGCGCCTCGCGAGTGTGCATCTTCACGCAGAAACCGCATTGGTTAATCTGCGAGGCACGCAGGTGCAGCAGGTGTTTGAGGGTCGGGTCCAGGTCATGGCTGTCGAGGGTGACATGGACCTGGGTCAGGCTTTCGAAAACCTGAGGGATGGATTGCAGCAGATTGACCGGTTGGGTGTTGGACGACATCGTGTTGCTCCGCTATTTAAGGGGTTCAACAGGATGACGATTGAGGATTCGGGTTTGTGACGTGGGGGACGTTTTTTTAACGCGTAGAAGCAAAAGATCGCAGCCTTCGGCAGCTCCTACGCGCCTGTGGGCGCTGCCGAAGCCTGCGATCTTTTGATCTTCAAGCCGCCAATTCACCGCTGGCAATCGCATCCGACGCCGCCAACATCGCCCGCAACAACACCGCACACCCGGCAGCCAGGTCATCCGGTGCAGCGTTTTCGATTTCGTTGTGGCTGATACCGCCTTCGCAAGGCACGAAGATCATCCCCGCCGGGCCGAGTTCGGCGAGGAAGATCGCGTCATGCCCTGCCCCGCTGACGATGTCCATGTGCGACAGCCCCAACCCTTGCGCCGCGCCGCGTACCGCTTCGACGCAGCCCTTGTCGAAGTACAGCGGCGGGAAGTCGGCGGTGGGGGTCAGTTCGAACGTCAGGCCGTGTTCCTCGCAGGTGGTTTCGATGACCTCACGGACTTCGGCGATCATTGAATCGAGTCGCGCCGGCTCCAGATGACGGAAGTCCAGGGTCATGCGCACTTCGCCAGGAATCACGTTGCGCGAGCCGGGGTAGGCTTGCAGGCAGCCGACGGTGCCGCACGCATGGGGCTGATGGCCGAGGGCGGCGCGATTGACCGCGCCGACGATCACCGAGGCGCCGACCAGAGCGTCCTTGCGCAGATGCATCGGCGTCGGGCCGGCGTGGGCTTCGACGCCGCGCAGTTTCAGGTCGAACCATTTCTGCCCGAGGGCGCCCATCACCACGCCGATGGTCTTGCGCTCATCCTCAAGAATCGGGCCTTGCTCGATGTGCGCTTCGAAATACGCGCCGACGGCATGGCCGCTGACCTTGCGCGGCCCGGCATAGCCGATGGCGTTCAGGGCTTCGCCAACGGTCACGCCCTCGGCATCGACCTTGGCCAGGGTTTCTTCGAGGGTGAATTTTTCCGCGAACACGCCGGAGCCCATCATGCACGGGGCGAAGCGCGAGCCTTCTTCGTTGGTCCAGACCACCACTTCCAGCGGCGCTTCGGTTTCCACCTTCAGGTCATTGAGGGTGCGCAAGACTTCGACCCCGGCCAGCACGCCGAAGCAGCCATCGAACTTGCCACCGGTGGGTTGAGTGTCGATGTGGCTGCCGGTCATCACCGGCGGCAGGTTCGGGTTGCGCCCCGGACGGCGGGCGAAGATGTTGCCGACAGCGTCGATGCTGACGGTGCAGCCGGCTTCTTCGCACCAGTTCACGAAGATGTCCCGGGCCTGGCGGTCGAGGTCGGTCAGGGCCAGCCGGCAGACGCCGCCCTTGACCGTGGCACCGAGTTTGGCCAGGTCCATAAGCGACTGCCACAGACGGTCGCGGTTGATGTGCTGATGGGTGGACTGCAGAACGTCTATGGCAGCGTTCATGGTGATCTCCTCAGTTCTTCTTCTGATAGTTCCCACGCTCTGCGTGGGAATTCATCCATGGACGCTCTGCGTCCGCTTCTGGGACGCGGAGCGTCCCGGGCTGCATTCCCACGCAGAGCGTGGGAACGATCATGTGGGAGCGGGCTTGCTCGCGAAGGGGCCATCCCTCACACCGCCGATTTCACGGCAGTAGGACTAGGCCGCATCACACTCAACCCGTAATAAATCAGCCCACCAAGGGCCGAGCCAGTGAACCAGCCGTAGCTGTAGAACCAGCTGAACGCATCGCTGCCCAGCGACAGCAGCGTCAACGCCACCGGCACGCCGAACGCGATAAAACCGAACCAGTTCCACGCCGGGTAAACGTCATCACGGTAGAGGCCCGCCAGGTCCAGTTGCTGTTTCTTGATCAGGAAATAGTCCACCACCATGATCCCGGCGATCGGGCCCAGCAGGCTTGAATAGCCCAGCAACCAGTTGGAATACACCGTCTCCAGGCTCAAATCCGAAACGATCAGCCCCAGTTTTTTCAACAATTCATGGGCCATCAGCGCCAACCCGACCAAACCCGTGAGCATCACCGCTTTGGTGCGGTTGATGACCTTGGGCGCGACGTTCTGGAAATCGTTGGTCGGCGAAACAATGTTGGCCGCGGTGTTGGTCGACAACGTGGCGATGATGATCAGCGCCATGGCCAGGGCGACCCAGACCGGGCTCTGGATATGGCCGATCAACGTGACCGGATCAGAGACAGTGACGCCCACCAGTTTTACCGAAGCAGCCGTCATCACCACACCGAGGGAGGCGAACAGGAACATGGTCAAGGGCAAGCCGATGATCTGCCCGACGATCTGATCCTTCTGGCTTTTCGCATAGCGGCTGAAGTCCGGAATGTTCAGCGACAAGGTGGCCCAGAAACCGACCATGGCGGTCAGCCCGGCGGCAAAGTAACTGACCACGCTGGCCCCTTCCGGACGCTTGGCCGGGATCGCCAGCAGCTCGGTCATCGACACGTTCGGCATCGCCCACACCAGCAGCCCCACGCCCACCAGCACCAACAACGGCGCCGAAAGGGTTTCCAGCCATTTGATCGAGTCCGCGCCGCGAATCACCACCCACAGGTTCAAGGCCCAGAACACCATGAAGCCGATCACTTCGCCGGTACCGCCGAGGGCTTTCCAGTCATCGAACACCGAACCGAGAAACAGGTGAATCGCCAGCCCGCCGAACATGGTCTGGATGCCGAACCAGCCGCACGCCACCAGGGCACGAATCAGACACGGAATGTTGGAACCGAGGATGCCGAATGATGAGCGCAGCAACACCGGAAACGGAATGCCGTACTTGGTGCCGGGAAATGCGTTCAGGGTCAGCGGGATCAGCACGATGATGTTGGCGAACAGAATCGCCAGCAGCGCTTCGCCCACGGTCAGGCCGAAATAGGCGGTGAGCACGCCGCCGAGGGTGTAGGTCGGCACGCAGATCGCCATGCCGACCCACAGCGCAGTGATGTGCCATTTGTTCCAGGTTCGTTCGCGCACCTTGGTCGGTGCCATGTCGTGGTTGTAACGGGGACTGTCAAGCACGTCGCTGCCGGCTTCGAGCTCAAACAAGCCGTCGCGCTCGGTCACTTGCGATCTGATCTGTTGCATGGCCGCTCCACTGTTCTTTTGATTATTTTTGCTCATCAGAGGCTGGCGCGAGGTGCGCGAGCCGGACGATGGCCGGAGAAACTGACAACTTTCATGGACCGGCCAAGGTGTCAGCGGCGGCATCAATAAACGTGCCGGGTGCCCCGCTAGCGCATCGGGCAGTGCCATAAAATTTCGCTAACCAACTGATGTTAATCAGCTTTATTTATCCAACTATTGAATCCGCGGTGAATTGCCATGCCACTCAGGCCGAATGTCAGGCAAGTTGTCCGAACAGTCAGGACTCAATCTGGTGCGTCGATCTTTTTTTCAATACTGCGCCTCAACCATAGACCATCCACAAGCGGCTGATTTCACATAGAAAATCTTGACCATATTTCGAACCTGTCAAGTGCGTCAAAATGGTGAGAGGCCTCACCATTTTGGTGATTTTCAGTTTTTATAGTTATTTATCAATCAGTTAAATAAGTAATAAGCTTATAAAAAATATTCTTGCTCAATCCACAAACTGCAGCTAGCGTCTATTCTTGACAGCGCTGACAGGAATACACCGATTGGCGTCTGCTTCATATAAAACATTTAGAACCGGCATCAGTCGGTCAATGCCTGCGAGGAACTCGGAATGTCTCTGTTGATCCGTGGCGCCACCGTTGTTACCCATGATGAAAGTTATCGCGCCGACGTCTATTGCGCCGACGGCGTGATCAAAGCCATCGGTGAAAACCTCGATGTTCCCACCGATGCCGAAGTGCTCGATGGCAGCGGCCAATACCTGATGCCCGGCGGCATCGACCCGCACACTCATATGCAGTTGCCCTTCATGGGCACGGTGGCCAGCGAAGACTTCTTCAGCGGCACCGCGGCAGGGCTTGCCGGCGGCACCACCTCGATCATCGACTTCGTGATTCCCAACCCGCAGCAATCGTTGATGGAGGCGTTTCATCAATGGCGCGGCTGGGCGGAGAAGTCGGCGTCGGACTACGGTTTCCACGTCGCCATCACCTGGTGGAGCGAGCAGGTCCGCGAGGAAATGGCCGAGTTGGTCAGCCAGCATGGGGTCAACAGCTTCAAGCATTTCATGGCGTACAAAAACGCGATCATGGCCGCCGACGACACCTTGGTAGCGAGTTTCGAGCGCTGCCTGGAGTTGGGCGCGGTGCCGACCGTGCATGCGGAAAACGGCGAGCTGGTCTATCACCTGCAACGCAAATTGATGGCCCAGGGCATGACCGGGCCGGAAGCGCACCCGCTGTCGCGGCCTTCGCAGGTGGAAGGTGAAGCCGCGAGCCGGGCGATCCGCATCGCCGAAACCCTCGGCACGCCGCTGTACCTTGTCCACGTCTCGACCAAGGAAGCCCTCGACGAAATCACCTACGCCCGCAGCAAAGGCCAACAGGTCTACGGCGAAGTGCTGGCCGGGCATCTGCTATTGGACGACAGTGTTTACCAACACCCGGACTGGCAGACCGCCGCCGGTTACGTGATGAGCCCGCCCTTCCGTCCTCGTGGCCATCAGGAAGCCCTTTGGTATGGCCTGCAAGCGGGCAACCTGCACACCACCGCCACTGACCATTGCTGCTTCTGCGCCGAGCAAAAAGCCGCCGGCCGTGACGACTTCAGCAAAATCCCCAACGGCACCGCGGGTATCGAAGACCGCATGGCGGTGCTCTGGGATGAGGGGGTGAACACCGGGCGCTTGTCGATGCAGCACTTCGTTGCCCTCACTTCCACCAACACCGCGAAAATCTTCAACCTCTATCCGCGCAAGGGTGCGATTCGAGTGGGCGCCGATGCGGATCTGGTGCTCTGGGATCCGGAAGGGACGCGGACGATTTCAGCCAAGACTCATCACCAGCAAGTCGACTTCAACATCTTTGAAGGCAAGACCGTGCGCGGCGTGCCGAGCCACACCGTCAGCCAGGGCCGAGTGGTGTGGGCCGATGGTGATTTGCGGGCCGAGCGTGGTGCCGGTCGGTATGTCGAACGGCCGGCGTATCCGGCGGTGTTTGATTTGCTGAGCAAGCGGGCTGAGTTGAATAAGCCGACGGCAGTGAAACGCTGAGCCGTACCCACGATCGTTCCCACGCTCTGCGTGGTAATGCAGCCCGGGACGCTCTGCGTCCCATTGGAACGCGGAGCGTCCCTTGAGGCATTCCCACGCAGAGCATGGGAACGATCAGCCCACCAGAGGCAATACCTCAAATAACCGTGAGGCCAACACCGTGATCAAGACCCTGAACCATCTCCCGCATCCCCATGAGGACGCGGCCACCCTCGCCGGCCATTTCACCGATCTGGCGCCGCCACTCAACGACCGTCAGGCCCATCTGGAAGCCTCGCGCTGCCTGTATTGCTACGACGCGCCGTGTGTGAATGCCTGTCCGAGCGACATCGATATTCCATCGTTCATCCGCAATATCCATCAGGAGAACGTTCAGGGCGCCGCGCAGAAAATCCTCTCGGCGAATATCCTCGGCGGCAGTTGCGCTCGGGTCTGCCCGACGGAGATTCTTTGCCAGCAGGCCTGCGTGCGCAACAACGCCCAGGAATGCGCGCCGGTGCTGATCGGCCTGTTGCAACGCTATGCCGTGGACAATGCCCATTTCAGCGAACACCCGTTCCAGCGTGCCGCCTCGACCGGCAAGCGCATCGCCGTGGTCGGTGCCGGCCCGGCGGGTTTGTCGTGTGCGCACCGCAGCGCCATGCACGGCCATGACGTGGTGATTTTCGAGGCGCGGGAAAAGGCTGGCGGCCTCAACGAATACGGGATAGCCAAGTACAAACTGGTGGACGATTACGCGCAGAAGGAGCTTGAATTCCTGATGGGGATTGGCGGGATCGAGATTCGCCACGGGCAGAAACTCGGCGACAACCTGACCCTCAGCGAACTGCATCAGCAATTCGATGCGGTGTTCCTCGGCCTTGGTCTGGCCGCCAGCAAACAGCTGGGGCTAACCCATGAGGATGCCCCCGGCCTGCTCGCCGCCACCGAGTACATCCGCGAATTGCGCCAGGCCGATGACCTGACGCAATTGCCACTGGCCGAGCACTGCATTGTCCTCGGTGCCGGCAACACCGCCATCGACATGGCCGTGCAAATGGCCCGTCTCGGCGCTCGCGACGTGAATCTGGTGTACCGCCGTGGCGTCGAGGACATGGGCGCCACCGACCACGAACAAGACATAGCCAAGGCCAATCAGGTGCGGCTGCTGACCTGGGCGCAACCGCAAGAGGTGCTGCTCGACGATAAGGGCCAGGTGCGCGGCATGCGCTTCGCCCGCACCCGGTTGGTGGAAGGTCGTCTGCAAACCACCGGCGAAACCTTCGAACTGGCCGCCGACGCGATCTTCAAAGCCATCGGCCAAACCTTCGACAACAGCGCCCTCGCCGATCCGCTGGCCCGTGAACTCAAGCGTCAGGGCGACCGCATCCTCGTCGACGAACAGCTGCGTACCAGCATTCCCGGCGTGTATGCCGGCGGCGATTGCACCAGCCTCGATCAGGACCTCACCGTGCAGGCGGTGCAGCACGGCAAGCTGGCCGCCGAGGCCATCAACGCTCAACTCATGCTCAACGTGGAGGCTGCGTAAATGGCCGATCTCTCGATTGTCTTCGCCGGCATCAAATCCCCCAATCCGTTCTGGCTGGCCTCTGCGCCGCCGACCGATAAAGCCTACAACGTGGTTCGCGCATTCGAGGCCGGCTGGGGCGGCGTGGTCTGGAAAACCCTGGGTGAAGACCCGGCGGCGGTCAACGTGTCATCACGCTACTCGGCGCACTTCGGGGCTAATCGGGAGGTGCTTGGTTTTAACAACATCGAGCTGATCACCGACCGTTCGCTGGAGATCAACCTGCGGGAAATCACCCAGGTCAAAAAGGACTGGCCGGATCGCGCGCTGATCGTGTCGCTGATGGTGCCCTGCGTCGAAGAGTCATGGAAAAACATCCTGCCGCTGGTGGAGGCGACCGGGGCCGATGGCATCGAACTGAATTTCGGCTGCCCCCACGGCATGCCGGAACGGGGTATGGGCGCGGCGGTCGGCCAAGTGCCGGAGTATGTCGAGCAGGTCACCCGCTGGTGCAAGACGTATTGCTCGCTGCCGGTGATCGTCAAGCTCACGCCGAACATCACCGACATCCGCGTCGCGGCCCGTGCCGCTTACCGGGGCGGGGCCGATGCGGTGTCGTTGATCAACACGATCAACTCGATCACCAGCGTCAATCTGGAACGCATGGTCGCTAACCCCGCCGTGGGCAGCCAAAGCACCCATGGTGGTTATTGCGGCTCGGCGGTGAAGCCGATCGCGCTGAACATGGTCGCCGAGATCGCCCGCGACCCTCAGACCCAAGGTTTGCCGATCTCTGGCATTGGCGGCATCGGCAGTTGGCGCGATGCGGCAGAATTCATTGCCCTGGGCAGCGGCTCAGTACAGGTGTGCACGGCGGCGATGCTGCATGGTTTCCGGATTGTCGAGGAGATGAAGGACGGTTTGTCACGCTGGATGGACAGTCAGGGCTACGCAAGCGTGTCAGAATTTTCCGGGCGTGCGGTGGGCAATACCACGGACTGGAAGTACCTGGACATCAACTACCAGGTGATTGCGAAGATTGATCAGGAGGCATGTATCGGTTGCGGTCGCTGCCACATCGCTTGCGAAGATACCTCGCACCAGGCGATTGCCAGCCTTAAGCAGGCGGACGGGACGCATAAATATGAAGTGATCGATGATGAGTGTGTGGGGTGCAATCTGTGTCAGATCACGTGTCCGGTGCAGGATTGCATCGAGATGGTGCCGATGGATACCGGCAAGCCGTTCCTGGACTGGAATCATGATCCGAGGAATCCGTACCACATCACTGTCTAACCGATCGTTCCCATGCTCCGCGTGGGAATGCAGCCCGGGACGCTCCGCGTCCCAAGAGCGGACGCAGAGCGTCCATTGAGGCGTTCCCACGCAGAGCGTGGGAACGATCGGGTTACGGTTCCAACCCAATCCCACGCAATATCACGCTTGTCACCGTCTGCACCGCCCGCTCGAACTGCATGTCCGACAGCGGCTGGTGATCATTAAGAATATTCACCTGGTGATCGAAGTCGGCGTAGTGCTGGGTCGAGGCCCAGATCATGTACAGCAGGCTGGAAGGCTCCACCGGCAGGATGCGTTTGTCCTCCACCCACTGGCGAATTTTCGCTTCTTTCATCTTGGCCCAGTCGTACAGGCTGGCGTCGAGTTTCTCACCCAGTGTCGGCGCACCGTGGATGATTTCGTTGGCCCAGACTTTCGAGCCGTACGGCCGGCTGCGGGAATGGTTCATCTTGGCGCGGATGTAGCTGCTGAGCACCACTCGCGGGTCATCGAACATCTCGAAGCACAAGGCGTCCTGCTTCCAGACCTCCAGCAAACCCAGGAGCACCGCGCTGTACAACTCGCTCTTGGTGCTGAAGTAATAATGCAGATTGGAACGCGGCAGTTGCACTTCGGCGGCGATGTCGGCCATGGCGGTGCTGCCGAAACCTTTTTCGGCGAAGACTTTTTCGGCCCCCAGCAGAATCTTTTCGACGTTACTGCGACGAATCTCGATCTTGTGATTGCCCATGAGGGCTCCCTGACAACAGCGTTGGTCAAGACTAGCATCCGCTCTGGATCGGGGCGACAGGGGAAAACGAAACTTCGTACGGTGGTCTTGCGGATCGGTGACAGTCAACATTGATGTCGGCTGACAGACCGCCATCGCGAACTGTCTCGCTCCCACAGAGGTCTGCGTTTACCCATCCCCAGCCATAACCGGTCGCGTCCCATTGAAGGTGGTCTTCGACAAGTCATCGTATAACTTGTGATTGACATCCCCTTAAAGCCTCGCAAATAATCGCCGCCAATGTTGTACGACGACGTATAACAAAAAATAAAAATAACAAAAACCAAGGGAACGTTATCGTGAGCAGACTCGCCCGCCATTCCTTCGCCGACACCCCTCGCCCCTTCGTCCGTCGCCATACCCTCAGCCTGATCGGTTGCAGCAGCCTGGCCTTCGTCCTGCCCATGACCAGCCAGGCCGAAGGTTTCATCGATGACGCCAAGGCCACGCTGAACCTGCGTAACGCCTATATCAATCGCAACTTCACCAACCCGAACAATGCCCAAGGCAAGGCTGAAGAGTGGACGCAAAACTTCATCCTCGACGCCAAATCCGGGTTCACCCAAGGCCCCGTCGGTTTCGGCGTGGACGTGCTCGGTATGTATTCGCAGAAACTCGACGGCGGTAAGGGCACGGGCGGCACGCAATTGCTGCCGATCCATGATGACGGCCGCCCCGCCGACAATTTCGGCCGTCTGGGTGTGGCGCTGAAAGCCAAGGTGTCGAAAACCGAATTGAAGGTCGGGGAATGGATGCCGGTGCTGCCGATCCTGCGCTCCGATGATGGTCGCTCGCTGCCGCAAACCTTTCGCGGCGGCCAGGTCACCTCCACCGAAGTCAGCGGCCTGACGCTCTACGGCGGCCAGTTCCGCGGCAACAGCCCGCGCAATGACGCGAGCATGGAAGACATGTCGATGAACGGCAGAGGCGCGTTCACCTCCGATCGCTTCAACTTTGGCGGCGGCGAGTATGCGTTCAATGAAAAGCGCACTCAGGTCGGCGTCTGGTACGCGGAACTCAGCGACATTTATCAGCAGCAGTATTTCAACCTGAGCCATAGCCAGCTCATGGGTGACTGGACCCTGGGTGCCAACCTCGGTTACTTCATCGGCAAGGAAGACGGCAACGCCCTGGCCGGCGACCTCGATAACAAAACCGCGTTCGCCCTGCTCTCGGCCAAATACGGCGGCAACACCTTCTATGTCGGCCTGCAAAAACTCAGCGGCGACAGCGCCTGGATGCGCGTCAACGGCACCAGCGGCGGCACGCTGGCCAACGACAGCTACAACGCCAGCTATGACAACGCCAAGGAACGCTCCTGGCAGGTGCGTCACGACTACAACTTCGTCGCCCTCGGCATCCCCGGCCTGACGCTGATGAACCGCTACATCAGCGGCGATAACGTGCACACCGGAGCGATCACCGATGGCAAGGAATGGGGCCGCGAATCGGAACTGGCCTACACCGTGCAAAGCGGCGCGCTGAAGAGCCTCAACGTCAAATGGCGCAACGCGACCATCCGCCGCGATTTCAGCACCAATGAATTTGATGAAAACCGCATCTTTATCAGTTACCCGATTTCGTTGTTGTAAGACGCGGCACTTTTGCAGGTTGGCATAAATCCCATGTGGGAGCGGGTTCGGCACATTCATGAGGGATGAATGAACATGACCCTCCGTCAATTTCAATCAAAGTCGCGTTGACAAGCACCGGAAAGCCTAACAATACTTCGACCAAGTCATACGACAACCTACAACAACCCAATAACGACAATTTACTGTTCAGGGATTTACATGACGACCACATCCCCATTCAATCGCCTGCTCTTGACCGGCGCCGCCGGTGGCCTCGGCAAAGTCTTGCGCGAACGCCTGCGACCTTACGCCAACGTACTCCGTCTGTCGGACATCGCCGACATGGCGCCAGCCATTGATGATCGCGAAGAAGTCGTGCCGTGCGACCTCGCCGACAAGCAAGCGGTGCATCAACTGGTCGAAGGCGTGGACGCGATCCTGCACTTCGGCGGCGTGTCGGTTGAGCGTCCGTTCGAAGAGATCCTCGGTGCCAACATCTGCGGCGTGTTCCATATCTACGAAGCGGCCCGCCGCCACGGTGTGAAGCGGGTGATTTTCGCCAGTTCCAACCACGTCATCGGCTTTTACAAGCAGGACAAAACCCTCGACGCCCACTCCCCTCGCCGCCCGGACAGCTATTACGGCTTGTCCAAGTCCTACGGCGAAGACATGGCCAGTTTCTACTTCGATCGCTATGGCATCGAAACCGTCAGCATCCGCATCGGCTCCTCGTTCCCGGAACCACAGAACCGCCGAATGATGAGCACCTGGCTGAGCTTCGACGACATGACCCAACTGCTCGAACGCGCGTTGTACACCCCGAATGTCGGCCATACCGTGGTGTACGGCATGTCCGACAACAAGAGCGTCTGGTGGGACAACCGTTTCGCCGCACACCTGGGTTATGCGCCACAGGACACGTCTGAAGTCTTCCGCGAAAAAGTCGAAGCCCAACCAATGCCCGCCGAGGATGATCCGGCCCGGGTTTATCAGGGTGGTGCCTTTGTCGCGGTTGGTCCGTTCGGCGACTGAGCCCTCGCCAATCCCCACATAACAAAGCCAAGGGAATGCGTTGCCATGCAAGCCGAATTGATTGTCGATGCCCGCAATGCGGTCGGTGAAAGCCCGGTGTGGGTCCCCGAGGAAAACGCCCTGTACTGGGTCGATATTCCGACCGGTGGATTACAGCGCTGGAATGCCGACAGCGGGCACGTTCACGCCTGGAAAGCCCCGCAAATGCTCGCCTGCATCGCTCGTCACAGCGCGGGTGGCTGGGTCGCCGGCATGGAAAGCGGATTCTTTCACCTGCACCCACACAACGATGGCCACCTCGACAGCGAACTGCTGGCCCACGTCGATCACGCCCGCCCCGACATGCGCCTGAACGATGGCCGCTGTGATCGTCAGGGCCGTTTCTGGGCCGGCAGCATGGTGCTGAACATGGGCGCCAACGCCGCCGACGGCACGCTCTATCGCTACAGCGCCGGACAACCCGGGCCGCTCGACGCCCGGCTCAGCGGTTTCATCGTACCCAATGGCCTGGGTTTCAGCCCGGACGGCAAGACCATGTACCTCTCGGATTCGCACCCCGACGTGCAGCAGATCTGGGCCTTCGATTACGACATCGACAACGGCACGCCATCCAACCGTCGGCTGTTCGTCGACATGCATCACTTCCTTGGTCGCCCCGATGGCGCGGCAGTGGATGCCGAAGGGTGCTACTGGATCTGCGCCAACGACGCCGGGCTGATTCACCGTTTCACCCCCGATGGCCGACTGGATCGTTCGCTCCCCGTGCCGGTAAAGAAACCGACCATGTGCGCCTTCGGTGGCAGCCAGCTCGATACCCTGTTTGTGACCTCGATCCGCCCCGCTGACGACCATGACGAACAGTCGCTGGCCGGCGGCGTGTTTGCCCTCAACCCCGGCGTCAAAGGCTTGCCGGAACCGGTGTTCAACGAATTGCTGTAACCCTCTGCTGCATCGCTGTGCCTTGAATAAAAACAATAACAAGACTGGAGACACACCCCATGGACTTCAAACGCATGTCGTTGTGGTTGCCGCATTTGGTGTTGTAACAACGGCTGGCAAGTCTCCCTGTGGCGAGGGAGCTTGCTCCCGTTGGCTCGCGCAGCGGGCCCCAGCAATCTTCCAGAAGGACCGAGTTACCTGGATTTACGACTGCTTCGCAGCCGAACGGGAGCAAGCTCCCTCGCCACAAAAAACCTCATGCAGCCAATAAAGATCGCCATGACACCCACAATCCTCGAACTCGAAGACGAACTCACCCGCCTCACCCTCGCCCCCGAACTCGGTGCGAGCATTGTCAACTGGACTGTGCGCAGCACCGGCCAGCCGCTGTTGCGCCATAGCGACCAGCACGCCTTGAACACCGGCCTGCCCGGCAAACTCGCCTGTTATCCCCTGGCGCCATGGTCGAACCGCATCGACAAAGGCGGTTTCGACTGCCCGGATGGCTGGCTTGCGCTGACGCCCAACAGCCTCACCGATCCGCTGCCGATCCATGGCAGTGCCTGGCAACAGCCGTGGCAGATCGTCTCGCACACCCGCGATGAAATCGTCCTGCAACTCGACAGCACCGCACCCTTCGCTTATCGCGCAAGGCAACGTTTCCATCTGAGTGAGGGCAAGTTGAGCATCGATTTGCAGGTCACCCATCTGGCTGAACACGCCGCCTGGCATGGGCTCGGTTTACACCCCTATTTCCCGCGCACCGCAGGCACTCGGTTGCAGACGCAGGCGCGAGAGGTCTGGTTGTGCGACAGCGCAAAACTGCCGACACAACTCAGTTCGATTCCTGAGGAATGGGACTTCAGCCAGCCCCGGGCATTACCCAAAACACTGGTGGACAACGGCTTTTGCGAATGGGACGGCCACTGCCTGATCCAGCAACCCGACTTAGGTTATGAACTGGAATGCCAAGCCACCGGTAGCGCCTACTACCTGCTCTACTGCCCCGTGGGCCTGGAGTTTTTCTGTATCGAACCGGTGAGCCATCCGGTCAACGCCCATCACTTGCCGGGCCGGCCAGGGTTGCGTTTGCTGGAGCAAGGGCAATCTGCCGGGCTCGGTTTCAGCCTGCGCTACCGCTACGCCAACAGCTGAGTCAGCACCGCGCGCAACTTGCCGGGTTTCACCGGTTTGTTCAGCAGCGGTGCGTCGAGTCGCTGCAGTGAGCGCCGACACTGGTCGGTGCGGTCGGCGGTGATGATCACCGCTGGAATCGCCTGGCTGAAATGCTCGCGCAAATGCCGAACCACTTCACAGCCCACCACGCCGTGATCCAGGTGATAATCCGCCAGAATCAATTCCGGCGCCTGTCCCTGCAATGCCACCAGCGCGGTGGCCTCGTCGGTGGCGATGACCACCTCGCAGCCCCACTGCCCAAGCAGCGCGCTCATGCTTTCAAGAATGCTGACTTCGTTATCCAGCACCAACAGCCGCCGGCCCGGCAACGGGTTACCGGTACTTGGTTGCGGCGCGGCCTGACTGATTGGCAGTGGAATCTCATGGGAAATCGGCACTTCGATGCTGAACATCGAACCGCGCCCCGGCCGCGAATGCACCTGAATCCTGTAGTCGAGGATCTTGGCGATGCGTTCGACAATCGCCAGTCCCAGGCCCACGCCCTTGCGATCGGCGGCGCGCCCGACGTCCAGTTGGTTGAACTCGAGGAAGATCGAATCAAGACGATCCGCCGGGATTCCGCGCCCGGTGTCCCAGACTTCGATACGCAGCGCATCGCCCCGGCGTCTTGCCCCCAGCAGAATGCAGCCTTCGTCGGTGTAGCGGCAGGCATTGCTGAGGAAGTTGCGCAAAATCCGCGTCATCAAGCGCAAGTCGGTATGAATGGCGTAATCGCCCATGTGGACCCGCAGGTTCAACCCGGCTGCCGCAGCCACCGACTGAAACTCCGAGACCAGTGGCGCGAGCAATTCGTCGAGGCGGTACAGGGCAATATCCGGCTTCACCGCGGCCTGATCGAGCCGGGAAATATCCAGCAGATCGGTGAGCAAATCTTCCGCCCCTTCCAGCGCCTGATGCGTGCGCTCCACCAGCACCTGCTCGACGTCGGGCAATTTGCGCTCGCGCAAGGTCGAGATCAGCAAACGCGCGGCGTTGAGCGGTTGCAGCAAGTCGTGACTGGCGGCGGCGAGGTATTTGTCCTTGCTGCGATTGGCGGCTTCGGCGGCGTCACGGGCATCGCGCAAGGCTTCGGCGGCGTCCATCAACTCGTTGGTGCGCGCGGTGACCCGCTGCTCCAGTTCGTCATTGAGTTGTTGCAGGCGCTGCTGAGCGAGTTTTCGCTCGGTGATGTCGGCAACAAAGCCCTCCACCAAGCCTTCCTGATCCGGTTTGAGCAGCAGGTTCATCAACACGTCGAGGACACTGCCGTCCTTGCGCCGCAGCTGAGTTTCATAGCCCAGCAGGCTGCGCTCGCGCTGGAGGATTTCGCCGATGCTTTCCAGCTCTTGCGCCCCGCCGACGAACAGCGTGCCCGCCAGGTCCGTCAGGGTAAACAGCACCTCCTGGGGGTTTTGATAGCCGAGCATCCGCGCCAGCGCCGGGTTGGCGGCGCGCATGCCCTCCAGCAGGCTGGCCTGGAAGATCCCGTGTACCGCGTTTTCGAACAGCCATTTGTAGCGGTTGCGTTCGGTTTCCAGTTCATCCAGGCGCGCGGCCAGTTCCGGGTAATGACTCTTGCGCGCCGAGTGGTTGCCTAAGCCGAGTAACCCGGCCAGCGCCCGTTGTTGCTCGTCAGAGGGCTTCGCCATAGACGACCTCGACGTCGCGCTGACTGGATTCGCGCGGGTTGGTAAGGATGCACGGGTCGTGCATGGCGTGTTGCGACAGGAACGGAATGTCCGCCGTACTCACCCCGTGCAGGCCCAGGGTTTCGTGGAAGCCGATGGCGTGCTTGAGGGCGATCAGGTGTTCGACCAGCCGCCCGCAAATCTGCCGGTGATTGAGGCCACGGCAATCAATACCGAAGGTCTCGGCGATCACCTTGAAGCGCTCCGGCGCCGAGCTGTAGTTGAACGCCACCACGTGTTCCACCAACACCGCATTGCACAAACCATGAGGCAGATCGAGAAAGCCACCGAGGCTGTGGGACATGGCATGCACCGCGCCAAGGATCGCGTTGGAGAACGCCAGACCGGCCTGCATGCTGCCGAGCATGATTTTCTCGCGCAGGGCGATGTCGCTGGGGTTGGCGATCATTTGCACCAGATTGCCGTTGATCAGCCGCATCGCCTCCAGCGCATGAGGGTCGGTGAGCGGCCCGTGACCGGTGGAGACAAAGGCTTCAATGGCATGGACCAACGCGTCGATGCCGGTACAGGCCGACAGGAACGGGTCCATGCTCAGGGTGGTTTCCGGGTCGATCAGCGACACGTCCGGCACTGCGGCCTTGCTGACGATGGAGAATTTCATGCGTTCTTGCTGATTGGAGATGATCACGAACTGCGACACATCGGCCGACGTGCCGGCGGTGGTCGGGATCAGGATCAGCGGCGGGCTGGGCATGCGCAACATGTCCACGCCCTCGAATTCGAGGATGTTGCGCCCGTGGGCGACGACAATGCCGATGCCCTTGCCGCAATCCATCGGGCTGCCGCCACCGATCGCCACGATCACATCGCAGTGATTCTCCCGGTACAGCTCGGCGCCGAGCATGACTTCTTCGATCCGCGGGTTGGGCGAAACGTCGCTATACAAAAAGAAATCGATGCCCTGGGCTTGCAGACTGGCCTCGACATCGGCGACCCAACCGGCGGCAATCACCCCGGGGTCGCTGACCACCAGCACTTTGCGGGCGCCGAAGGTCTTGGCGTAGTTACCGACGTTGTGCCGACAGCCGGCACCGAAGATGATTTCAGGCGAAACGAATTTACGCAGCTGGCTGAGATTCTGGCTCATTGGAAAGCCTGTTTTTATTGTTTTGAAAGGTAAAGACCACACTAAAGCATCCGGCTGCGAATGCAATCAGACCAATGGATAGCGAGCCGCGGTGTACTCGGATTTGTATCCACTGGAGATCAACTGTGGGAGCGGGCTTATGTGGCGAGGGGGCTTGCCCCCGTTGGGTCGCGGAGCGGCCCCTATAATTTTTCCGGCATACGAGTTGTCTGGATTGCGACTGCTTCGCAGCCGAACGGGGGCAAGCCCCCTCGCCACATAAGCCCGCTCCCACAGGGGATTTGTGTCAGCTCACGATTCATCCACGATAAATCAGCCGCGAGGCTTTCTCGTTGCGCAACGTCAGGTGCTCCATCCCCTGCCCCGGCGCGTCGGCTTCGTCCCGGGCCTTGAGAATAACGTCGTGGTGCGGCGACTTGCTGCACACCGGATCCGCGTTACTCGCATCACCCGTGAGCATGAACGCCTGGCAGCGGCAGCCGCCGAGGTCCTTGTGCTTTTCATCGCAGGAACGGCACGGCTCTTTCATCCAGTCATCGCCGCGAAAACGGTTGAAGCCGAAGGAGTCGTTCCAGATGTGCGCGATGCTGTGCTCGCGCACGTTGGGAAACTGCACCGGCAACTGGCGGGCGCTATGACAAGGCAATGCCGTGCCGTCCGGGGTGATGTCGAGAAACAGGTTGGCCCAGCCATTCATGCAGGTCTTGGGGCGTTCTTCGTAGTAATCCGGGGTGACGAAAATCAGCTTGCACGGGTGGCCCTCGGCCTGAAGCCGCTGGCGGTACTCATTGGTGATGCGCTCGGCGCGCTGCAACTGTTCGCGGGTCGGCAACAGGCCGACGCGGTTGAGTTCGGCCCAACCGTAGAACTGGCACGTCGCCAACTCGACGAAATCCGCCTCCAGCTCCAGGCACAGTTCGATGATCTGCGCGATCTGATCGATGTTGTGCCGATGGGTGACGAAGTTCAGCACCATCGGGTAGCCCTGGGCTTTCACCGCACGGGCCATGGCCAGTTTCTGGGCGAAGGCCTTGCGCGAGCCGGCGAGCAGATTGTTCACCTGTTCGTCGGCGGCTTGAAAGCTGATCTGGATGTGGTCCAGCCCGGCGACTTTGAAGTCGCGGACCTTCTGTTCGGTCAGGCCGATACCCGAGGTGATCAGGTTGGTGTAGTAACCCATGTCCCGCGCGGCCTTGATCAACTCGGCCAGGTCTTGGCGCACCAACGGCTCGCCACCGGAAAAACCCAGTTGCGCAGCGCCCATCTCCCGCGCCTCGCGGAACACCCGAATCCATTCTTCTGTGCTCAATTCCTCACCCTGTTGGGCAAAGTCCAGCGGGTTGGAGCAATACGGGCATTGCAACGGGCAGCGATAGGTCAGCTCCGCCAGCAACCACAGTGGCGGGCCGGGTTGCTGTTCGATCAGGCTCACAAGATGATCCCCCGGTGCCAGACCCGCTCGGTGGTGACGGTGTGATACGGCGGGCGATCCAGCTCATAGGCCATGCTCATCGCATCGAGCATGCTCCACAGCACATCGAGCTTGAACTGCAGAATCTCCAGCATGCGTTGCTGGCCTTCGACCGTCACGTAGTGCGCCAGGGTGATGCGCAAACCATGCTCGACATCACGCCGCGCCTGGCTCAGACGTGTACGGAAATAGTCGTAGCCGGCCGGGTCGATCCATGGGTAATGGGTGGGCCAGGCGTCGAGCCGGGACTGGTGAATCTGTGGCGCGAACAGTTCGGTCAGCGAGCTGCTGGCCGCTTCTTGCCAGCAAGCGCGACGGGCGAAATTGACGTAGGCGTCCACGGCGAAACGCACGCCCGGCAGCACCCGCTCTTGCGAAAGAATTTGTTCGCGATCCAGCCCCACGGCTTCGCCCAATCGTAGCCACGCTTCGATGCCGCCTTCACTGCCGGGGACGCCGTCATGGTCGAGGATCCGTTGCAGCCACTCCCGGCGCACGTCGCGGTCCGGGCAGTTGGCGAGGATCGCCGCGTCCTTCAGGGGAATGTTCACCTGGTAGTAGAAGCGGTTGGCGACCCAGCCTTGGATCTGCTCGCGGGTGGCGCGCCCGGCGTACATGGCTTGGTGGAATGGGTGGTGGATGTGGTAATAGGCGCCTTTGGCGCGCAGGGCTGCTTCGAATTGGGTGGGGGTCATGGGGGTGTCAGTCATTGCGGTTCTCCGGGGAATAACCGTTCGGTTCTGCGGTGTCTGGTCGGGCCTCATCGCGAGCAGGCTCGCTCCCACAGGAGTCCGGGTCTTAGCCGATTTTCTGCACAAAGCAGGTCCATTGTGGGAGCGAGCCTGCTCGCGATGGGGCCATCCGCTACAGCTCAATACTCATGCCGTCATAAGCCACTTCAATCCCGCGCCGTTCCAGCAACGCGCGCTCGGCCGAGTCTTCATCGAGGATCGGGTTGGTGTTGTTGATGTGGATCAGCACCTTGCGCTGACGGCTAAAGCCCTCCAGCACGTCGAGCATGCCGCCAGGGCCGCTTTGCGGCAGGTGGCCCATTTCGCTGCCCAGGCTCTGGCCGACTTCGCACACGCGCATTTCATCGTCGCGCCACAGCGTGCCGTCCAGCAGCAGGCAGTCGGCGCGCTGCATCCAGCTCAACACCTCGGCATCGACCTGCCCCAGCCCCGGGGCATAGAAAACCGATGCCCCGCTGCGCAGGTCTTCGATGAACAGGCCAATGGTGTCGCCCGGTTGCGGGTTGCCACGGTTGGGTGAATACGGCGGTGCGTTGCTGACCAACGGAATCGCGCGAAATTGCAGCTGTGGGCAGCCCGCGATGCGGAACGGCTCGCGATCCAGCCCGATGGGTTGCCACTGCAAGCCACCGTTCCAGTGTTTGAGCATGGTGAACAAGGGAAAGCCGCTGCTCAGGTCTTCGTGAACCCGCTCGGTGCACCAGACCGAATGCGGGCAGCCTTCGCGCAGGCTCAACAAGCCGGTGCAATGGTCGATCTGACTGTCCAGCAGGACGACACCGGCAATCGCCGTGTCACGCAAGCGTCGGGCCGGTTGCATCGCCGGAAAGCTTTCGAGTTGCGCGCGAATATCCGGTGAAGCATTGCAGAGCACCCACTCCACACCGTCGTCACTCAGGGCAATGGACGACTGCGTGCGACGTTGCGCGCGCAGGTTGCCGTTGCGCATAGCGGCGCATTGACGGCAGTTGCAGTTCCATTGCGGAAAACCACCGCCGGCGGCGGAACCGAGAACACGGATGTGCATGGGATGGCTCCAGAAGGCAGGCCCGGCCAACGCGACGGCTGACCGGGCGATCAATCAACGGTTGGCGAAATACATCGTCACTTCGAAGCCAATACGCAGATCGGTAAACGCGGGTTTATTCCACATGGGTCAATCCTCTTCTTGTGCCGGACGATTCCGGTAAGACCATTAATGCACGGGGGATGAGATGACCGAATGCTACTTTCGAAGGAGTGGGTGGGGTGCGTTGGTAGGGGGTGGGGCAAAGTCTTCAAGTACACCCATAACCCTGTGGGAGCGGGCTTATGTGGCGAGGGGGCTTGCCCCCGTTGGGTCGCGGAGCGGCCCCAAAACCAGAAGTTCCGGGACTGCTACGCAGTCCAACGGGGGCAAGCCCCCTCGCCACACAAGCCCGCTTCCACATTGGGGTTGTGGTGTTCTTGCGAGTTAGAAGAACCCCAGCGGATTGATGTCGTAGCTCACCAGCAGGTTTTTGGTCTGTTGGTAATGGTCGAGCATCATCTTGTGGTTCTCACGGCCGACACCGGATTTCTTGTAGCCACCGAACGCGGCGTGGGCCGGGTACAGGTGGTAGCAGTTGGTCCAGACGCGCCCGGCCTTGATCGCCCGGCCCATGCGGTAGGCGCGGTTGATGTCGCGGGTCCACAGGCCGGCACCGAGGCCGAACTCGCTGTCGTTGGCAATCGCCAGGGCTTCGGCTTCGTCCTTGAAGGTGGTGATACCCACCACCGGGCCGAAGATTTCTTCCTGGAACACACGCATTTTGTTGTGGCCCTTGAGCAGGGTCGGCTGGATGTAATAGCCGCTCGACAAGTCGCCTTCAAGACGCTCGGCCGCACCGCCGGTGAGCAGTTCGGCACCCTCCTCCTGAGCGATCTTCAGGTACGAGAGGATCTTGTCGTATTGCTGCTCGGACGCTTGGGCGCCAACCATGGTTTCGGTGTCCAGCGGGTTGCCGCGCTTGATCTTGACGATCTTCTTCATCACCTCGGCCATGAACGGCTCGTAGATCGATTCCTGCACCAGCGCCCGGGACGGACAGGTGCACACTTCGCCCTGGTTGAAGAACGCCAGCACCAGGCCTTCGGCGGCTTTCTCGATGAACTGCGGCTCGGCGTTCATGATGTCTTCGAAGAAAATGTTCGGCGACTTGCCGCCCAGTTCAACGGTGCTTGGAATGATGTTCTCGGCGGCGCAATGCATGATGTGCGCGCCCACCGGGGTGGAACCGGTAAAGGCGATCTTGGCGATGCGCTTGCTGGTGGCCAGCGCCTCACCGGCTTCGCGACCGAAACCCTGGACGATGTTCAGCACGCCCGCCGGCAGCAAATCGGCGATCAGCTCGGCGAAGACCATGATCGACAGCGGCGTTTGTTCGGCAGGTTTGAGCACGATGCAGTTGCCCGCCGCCAGGGCCGGAGCAAGTTTCCAGGCGGCCATCAGCAGCGGGAAGTTCCACGGGATGATCTGCCCGACCACGCCCAGCGGTTCGTGGAAATGATAGGCGGTGGTCAGTTCGTTGATCTCGGCGGCACCGCCTTCCTGAGCGCGGATGCAACCGGCGAAATAACGGAAGTGGTCGGCAGCCAAAGGTACGTCGGCGTTAAGGGTTTCGCGCACGGCCTTGCCGTTGTCCCAGGTTTCGGTGACGGCGAGGATTTCCAGGTTCTGCTCGATGCGGTCGGCGATTTTCAGCAGCACCAGCGAGCGATCCTGCGCCGAGGTTTTGCCCCAGGCATCGGCGGCGGCATGGGCGGCGTCGAGGGCTTTTTCGATGTCGGCAGCGCTGGAGCGCGGGAACTCGGCGATCACTTC
Organism: Pseudomonas sp. TE12508; assembly: GCF_056279485.1. Taxonomy (NCBI): domain Bacteria; kingdom Pseudomonadati; phylum Pseudomonadota; class Gammaproteobacteria; order Pseudomonadales; family Pseudomonadaceae; genus Pseudomonas; species Pseudomonas sp. TE12508. The sequence continues at coordinate 62,960 of NZ_JBWCCN010000014.1, forward strand.
GCCGGTGACCGGTGAGGTGTTGGTGAAGTACTCGCCGTTGATTGGGGCAACGAATTCGCCGCCGATGAAATTGCCGTAGCGCGGTTTGAAGGAAACGACGGCGCCGGGTGTTCCGGGTTGTGCGTAGATCATGGTGGACCTCTGTCTGGGTCGATGCCTGTCAGGCCAACAGGCGATGAACCGATAGTAGAGAGCCCCGCCTGTCAGACGAATGCGCCGTTGGCAGGGGGATTCTCGTTATTTGGTAGTAGGTGATCGTTCCCACGCTCCGCGTGGGAATGCCTCAACGGACGCTCCGCGTTCGGCTTTTGGGACGCAGAGCGTCCCGGGCTGCATTCCCACGCAGAGCGTGGGAACGATCAGTTGCAGCGATCAGTGTTTGGCTACCAGGTCTTTAGGCAGCTTGAACGTCCAGAGCATGCCGCCCTGGTTGAAGTCCTTGACGCGCTTGGCCACTTCGCCGCCCCACAGTGGTACTGCGCCGCCCCAGCCGGAGAGCACGGAGACGTATTGTTCGCCGTCCATTTCCCAGGTGATGGGCGAGCCGAGCACGCCGGAACCGGTCTGGAATTCCCAGACTTTCTCGCCAGTCTTGGCATTGAATGCCTGCAGGAAACCTTCCGGCGTACCGGTGAACACCAGGTTGCCCTTGGTGGTCAGCACCCCACCCCAAAGCGGCGCGAAGTTCTTGTGGCGCCAGACTTCCTTGCCGGTTTTCGGGTCGATGGCGCGCAGCACGCCGATGTAGTCTTCATTCAACGGTTTGATGGTGAAACCGGCACCGAGGAACGCCGCGCCTTTCTTGTAGGCGATGCCTTCGTTCCAGATGTCCATGCCCCACTCGTTGGAGGGCACATAGAACAGGCCTGTGTCGCGGTTGTAGGCCATCGGCATCCAGTTTTTCGCCCCCAGGAACGCTGGCGCGACGAACACCGAACTGCCTTTGGCCTCGGAGCCCGGCGCACCTGGACGGCTGGCTTCGTTGTAGATCGGCCGACCGTTTTTATCCAGGCCGCTGGCCCAGGTGATTTTGTCCACGAACGGGAAGCCACGGATGAATTTGCCGTTGGTGCGATCGAGCACGTAGAAGAAACCGTTACGGTCCGCCGTGGCCGCGGCTTTGATTTCTTTGCCGCCTTCGTTGTAGTTGAACGACACCAGTTCGTTCACGCCGTCATAGTCCCAACCGTCGTGGGGCGTGCTCTGGAAGTGCCATTTGATCGTGCCATCGTCCGGGTTCAGTGCCAGGCGCGACGACGAGTAGAGGTTGTCGCCAGGACGCAGGTGCGAATTCCACGGCGCCGGGTTGCCGGTGCCGAACAGCAGCAGATTGGTTTCCGGGTCGTAGTAGCCGCCCAGCCAAGGCGCCGCGCCGCCGGTTTTCCATAGATCGCCGGGCCAGGTCTTGCCCGCTTCGCCGCCGGAGATGCCGTTCTCTACAGCCTTGCCGTCCTTGTAGACATAACCCATGTGGCCTTCGACGGTCGGCCGGCTCCACAGCAGGCTGCCGTTTTTCGGATCGTAGGCTTCGATCTTGCCCACTACGCCGAACTCGCCACCGGCCACACCGGTGATCAATTTTCCGTTGATTACCAACGGCGCGGCGCTGATGGAATAGCCTTCCTTGTGGTCGGCAACTTTCTTGCTCCAGACGACTTTGCCGGTGTCTTTGTTCAGGGCCACGAGCTTGGCGTCGAGGGTGCCGAAAATCACCAGATCGCCATACAGCGCAACGCCACGGTTGATCACGTCGCAGCACGGACGGATGTCATCGGGCAGGCGCGCGTCGTATTGCCAGAGCTTGCGGCCGGTGCGCGCATCCACCGCGAACACCCGCGAGTAGGAGCCGGTCATGTACATCACGCCGTCCTTGATCATCGGCTGCGCTTGCTGACCGCGCTGTTTTTCCCCGCCGAACGAAAAGGCCCAGACCGGTCGCAGGTCCTTCACGTTGTCGACATTGAGGGTGTCCAGCGGGCTGTAGCGCTGACCCTGGACGCCCAGGCCGTTGGTGACGACCTGCTCCGGGTTCTTCGGGTCCTGGAGAATGTCTTGATCGGAGACTGCGGCCAATGCCTGGCCAGACAACAGCATGGCACTGAGCAGCACGCTCAAGGCGAAGGGTTGGCGACGTGCGGGTTGGGTCATGACGGCTACCTCTGCGGTTTTTGTTATACCCGGGAAATTTTCCCGGTCTGGTGCAGATTCTTGGGCGCCGCCGCCCTTGCAACAATTGCCCGCAGTGCGGAGATTGCTAGTTCCTTAGTACCGGGTCGGAGGAGATGGACACCCGTTTGATCGTTCCCACGCTCTGCGTGGGAATGCCTCAACGGACGCTCCGCGTTCGGCTCCGGAAGGGACGCGGAGCGTCCCGGGCTGCATTCCCACGCGGGAGCGTGGGAACGATCATCACTTGTTTGCGGCGGAATCAACACGCCTCATCTGCCCCCGTTCGTAACGCGGGTACAAATGGCTGACGCTGCGGATCAGTTCATAGCGGCTCAGGCTGATCCCGGCGAAACGTTCGGGGATGGGGCTGCGGATCATCTCGGCCATGTCGCTGCCATTGGCCGCGCCGTCGCGCATCAGTTGGTCCAGCCAAGTGAGATAGTCGCGCATCTGCTCGAACGGCTTTGTATCCGTGGCCACCGGCCCATGGCCGGGGACGATCAGTGTCCACGGCAATCCCTGCAGGGTCGCGATGTCCGCCAGCCACACCGACAGCCCCGGGCTGTTGGGCGTGGTCAGGGCGCGTTGATAAAACACCAGATCCCCGGCAAACAACACGCCGGTTTTCTGGTCGAGAATAGCCAGATCCGCGCCGGTGTGCCCACCCAGACTCAGTAGGCGCAAATCGTGGTTCCCAAAACTGTGCATGCCAGGCGTCAGCACCTGCGTCGGCAACACCACTTCGGTGCCGCGCATCCAGTCACCCACCAGCCGATACATGTTTTCAGCCATGGCATCACCCTGTTGCCGCAACAGTTCAGTGGTACCGGCCAAGGCGCCAATCGGTACGTCGGTGAAAGCCTGATTGCCCAGCACATGATCGGGATGGTGATGGGTCAGCAGCACCTGGATCACCGGCTTATCGGTGGTCGCCGCAATCGCTTTGCGCAGGGCTTCGCCATAGCGTTTCGACGGCCCGGTGTCGATGACCACCACGCCCTGCCCGGTGACGATGAACGCGGTGTTGACGATGTTGCCGCCGTTGCTCTTGGCGAAGTTGTCGGTGCTGCCTTCCAGCAGCCAGGTGCCTTCGGCGATCTGCCGGGGCTTGAGTGCGTAATCGGGATCGGCTAGGGCCGGCAGGCTCAGACTGATGAACAACAGCAGCATCCAGCGCATCACTCGCTCCTTGGGTCAGGGTATGGCCGCATCGAATTGATTGCCGCTGTTGTCGCGCAACACCAGGCGCGTCTGCCCTGCTCCTTCGATATCGAAGGCCAGATTGGGGTTTTCGCTGACCGCCGGGAACAACTCCAGACGCGCCAGCAATTGATCGTTTTGATCGCGCAGCTCGGCCTGGTTGATGAAAAATTCCGGGATGCCGCTGACCATGCCGTTGTCCATCGGATGCGCCACCTGCAAACGCACGCGACTGAACTCGCCCCGGGGATAACGGCCACCCAGTACTTCGCCGATGCGTTCCTCCCAACCCGGTTGCGTGCGCACCACGCTTGGCGCCGTGCAACCGCCGCCTGCCGCATCGATCAGGGTCGAGCCGACATGCCATAGCCCGTCGCGGGTCAGTACCGCCGCACGCAACGGCGTGGCCTGTTCAACGCGGATGCGGATCGACAGCCACGGCAGCACACCGGTCAAGGGTTCGAAGTCGACGATTTTCGGCAGCGGATTGAGTTCGGCCCAGGCGAGGATTCGCACCACTTCACCCTTGAACGCCCGGGCGTCAATTTCCAGCGGTACTTGTCGGGCGTCTTCGGCAAATGGCGGCGCGAGCAACTTGACCCGCTCGTCGAACACGAACGGTGCGTCGCCGAGCATCTGCTTGTGATAGAACCCCCACATCACCGACGGCACCGGGTCTTTACCCGGCTCGACGTCAACCGCGTTCGCGGCCAAGGGCAACCAGCAGGCCAACAGACAACTCGCTCGCCAGTTCACTATTGATACATCTCGGGCACGTCATACCGCAGGCCGTAACGGGCATAAATGGCTTTCACCGAGCCCTCGCGAATCAACGCTTCCAGCGCCTCTTCCACGGCGTAGGCCAGTTGCCGATTGCTTTCATGCACCGCCATGCCGATCTCCCAAAGCTGTTTGCCCATGTTCGGGTAGGCGTTTTCCGCCAGCGCCACTTGCGGGTCGGCGGCCTGATGGACTTGCCAGTCGATCTCGCCGCGCATGGCCATTACCGCGTCGACTTCACCGGCCTTCATCGCGGAAAAGGCCTGGGGCACGCCCGGGTAGTGATGGGTCTTGGCGGCGAGCATGCCGTTGAACACCGAGGTCAGGTAAAACGACGGCACGCTGTCGACTTCGACGCCGATCGGGTGCTGCTGGAACACCGCGACGCTGGCCACCGAGTCCAGTCGACGACGGTCATAGGCCACTTGCCATTGTTCGGTCTGGTACGGCCCGAACATCACCACATGGCCGTTTTCCAGTTCACCCAGTTCATTGCGTTTCTGTGCGTAATCGCGATCGTAGGGCACGCGCATCATCAGGTCGGCCAGTTGCTGATTGTGCAACTGACTGGCCCGCCAGATGTAATCGCGCAGGTCGTCGTCGAGTTTTTCCCCGGCGGGTGCCCAAATCAGTTTCAGGCGTACCCCCATGGCCTTGGCCAGGGCCTGTGCAAGTTCGACGTCGACCCCGCGAGCCTGACCAGCGTCTTCAAAGCTGTAGGGCGCGAAGTCCTTGTACACCGCGACTTTCAGCTCGGCGGCGGCGATCATTTCGTCATAGGTACGGACCTGCGCCTGCGCTGTCTGGCAACACAGCCACACAGCACTGATCAACACCGCGAGCAAACGCATGGGTCACTCCTCGACGCGCACGCTGTCCAGGTAAGTGCGTACCGCCCACAAGGCTTCCTGACTCAGGTAGTCGGCCATCTTCGGCATGTACACCCGGCCGTCACGCACGGCGCCATGACGTACGCGTTCGACGAACCATTCATCACCGGCCTCACCGGCGTCGAGCATGCGCAAGTCAGGGGCGATACCGCCTGACTTGGCTTCCAGGCCATGACAGGCCGCGCAGTTCTGGTTGTAGGCCGAAGAGCCGATTTCCAAAGCTTTATCGTGTTCCGGGGAGGAGCGGTAAGGGTTCGCCGCCGCCCAACCATCGGCATCGACCTGCACACCGGCATCCTTGATCGGGGTCAGTCCCTGGGTTTCGACGGCTTGGGGTACCACGTTGCCGTGGGCCCAGACGGAACCTGCGTTGATGAAACCGGCCAGCAGTCCGGCAACGAGCAAGGCGTTGCGTTTTGTTGTCATTGTTCTGCCCTCAAGATTGCACGCAAAACCTCTTTGAAGAGGCTATGGCACCCATCTTAGGAAGGGCTTTGCGCCAGCCCCATGCTGCTTTGGTGGTCGCGGCCTACTCCCTTGGTAGTAGGGCTTGTGGCGCAGGCCCAACCAATACGGGGCGGGCGCCGTGAAGCTTGTCGATGCCGATAAGGGTCAGGATCAGCAAAAACGGCAGGAGCAGTGCTTTGAGAATTCGCATGGTCAATCTCCCCCCTTGAGTGATGGCCGTTGTAATCCATGCTAAAACCGCGCCGCCCGGGGTGAGTTACTACCTTGGTACTGGCCCATCGGTACTTTCTGCATATTTCCCCGCCCGCCCAGGGTTCCTATGCTGACGCTACCTGTGATGGAGTGCCTTTATGCGCCAGCTCGCCCCTTATGCCTTGATCTACTTGCTGGCGATTGCCTGCGCCGCCGGGGTGGCGACCCAGGTTCAGGCGGCGGATGCACCGCTGCAAGTGCAGATCGGCTACCTCGGTTATCGCCCCGATCCCGGGCCATTGCTATCGAACGTCATTCCCGAGCCGACCGATGCCGGCCTGCGCGGCGCCGAACTGGCGATCACCGACAGCAACAGTACCGGGCGCTTTCTCAATCACAGCTACAGCCTGGTCAGCGCCAGCTTCGACAATCCGGACGCGCTGATCGAAGCGGCCAAAGCCCAATACGAACAAGGCCTGCGCCTGTTTGTGGTGAATGCACCGGCGCAGACCCTGCGCCGACTCAGCGCCGTGCTACCCGACAGCCTGCTGTTCAATGCCGGCAGCCCCGATGACAGCCTGCGCAGCACCGATTGTCTGCCGAACGTGCTGCACAGCCTGCCTAGCCGGGCGATGCTGGCCGATGCGCTGGCGCAATTTCTGGTGCTGCGCAAATGGCAACGGGCGCTGTTGATCGTCGGCCCGACCGCGGACGATCAAGCCTATGCCGCCGCCCTGCGCCGGGCGGCCAAACGCTTCGGCCTGCAACTGGTGGCGGAGAAAGCCTGGAGCTTCGATAACGATCAGCGCCGCAGCGCCCAGGCCGACATGCCACTGTTCACCCAGACCGCCGAGTACGACGTGGTGCTGGTGGCTGATGAACGCGGCGACTTCGGCGAGTACGTGCCCTACCAGACCTGGTATCCACGGCCGGTCGCCGGCACCCAGGGCCTGACCCCGGTGGGCTGGCACAAAACCGTGGAAACCTACGGCGCCGCGCAGTTGCAGAAACGCTTCGAAGCCCTGACCGGACGCTGGATGAATGACCGGGATTTCGCCGCGTGGATTGCCGTACGCAGCATCGCCAGTGCGGTGGGCAAACTGCGTCAGGCCGATGCCATGGCGATTCGTCAGTTGGAGATCAGCGATCAATTGCCGCTGGACGGCTTCAAGGGTCGCAAGCTCAGTTATCGGCCGTGGAACGGTCAGTTGCGCCAGCCAATCCCCATCGTGCAACCCCGGGCGCTGGTCAGCACTTCGCCGCAGGACGGTTTCCTGCACCCCGTCAACGAAATGGACAGCCTGGGTTACGACAAAGCCGAGGTCAGCTGCCGCTTTCTCTGATCCCTTTTTTTTCGACAACAACAATAAGGAATCTGCCATGCGCCGCACCCTGCTTTCCTGTGTCCTGCTTTCCTGGGCCCTGCTGCTCGCCGCCGGGCACGCCGCTGCCAGCACCGCCTGGGTCTCCAACGAAAAGGACAACAGCCTGAGCCTGATCGATATGCAGACCCTGCAAGTCACCGACACCCTGCCCGTCGGCCAGCGCCCGCGCGGCCTGTTGCTGTCCCACGACAATACGCTGCTGTACATCTGCGCCAGCGATTCGGATCGGGTCCAGGTGATGGACGTCGCCACGCGCAAGATCATCAAGGAACTGCCCTCGGGCAAAGACCCCGAGCAATTCGCCCTGCACCCCAACAATCGCTGGCTGTATGTCTCCAACGAGGACGATGCGCTGGTGACGGTGATTGACACCGAAACTTCCAAAGTGCTCGGCCAGATCAACGTTGGTGTCGAGCCCGAAGGCATGGCCGTCAGCCCCGACGGCAAGTGGGCGGTGAACACCAGTGAAACCACCAACATGCTGCACTGGATCGACACCAGCACCCAGACCCTGGCCGACAACACCCTGGTCGATCAGCGGCCGCGCTTCGTCGAATTCAATCCCGACGGCTCGCAGCTCTGGGCCTCGGCGGAAATCGGCGGCACGGTGACGATTCTCGACGTCGCCAGCCGCAAGATCCTCAAGACCCTGACCTTCCAGATCAAAGGCGTGCACCCGGACAAAGTCCAACCGGTGGGGATCAAACTCAGCGCCGACGGCAAGTACGGTTTCGTCGCGCTCGGCCCGGCCAATCATGTGGCGGTGATCGACGCCAAGACCTTCGAGATCGTTGATTACCTGCTGGTGGGCCGACGGGTCTGGCAGATGTCGTTTACCCCGGATCAACGGCAATTACTGGCCACCAATGGCGTCAGCGGAGACGTATCGGTGATCGATGTCGACAGCCTCAAGGTCACTAAATCGGTGAAAGTCGGGCGCTATCCGTGGGGCGTGGTGGTGACGCCATGAACGCCCTTGAAGTCAGCGACCTGAGTTTCGCTTATGGCCAGCGGGAGGCCTTGCGTCAGGTGAGTTTCAATCTGGCAGCGGGGCGTTTTGCCGCGCTGCTTGGACCGAACGGCGCCGGCAAGTCGACGCTGATTGCGCTGCTCACCCGCCTTTATGATGTGCAGCGCGGTGATATTCGGGTCGGCGGCTGCTCCTTGCGCACCTCGGCACGTCCAGCGTTGAAGCAATTGGGTGTGGTGTTCCAGCAAAGCACTTTGGATCTGGACCTCAGTGTTGAGCAAAACCTGCGTTATCACGCCGCGCTGCATGGCCTGTCCCGGCGCCAGACCAACCTGCGAGTCGACGCCGAACTGGCACGCCAGGCCCTGACCGAGCGCAGTCGCGAACGGGTGCGCGAGCTCAATGGCGGCCATCGTCGGCGGGTGGAAATTGCCCGTGCGTTGCTGCATGAGCCAAGCCTGTTGCTGCTCGACGAAGCGAGCGTCGGCCTTGATCCAGCCAGCCGACTGGCACTCAACCAACACATCCGCAGCCTGTGCCGTGAGCACAACATCAGTGTGCTCTGGACCACTCATTTGCTGGATGAAGTACAGCCCAGGGACGACTTGCTGATCCTGCATCAAGGCCGTCTGGTGGCCAGCGGACAGGCTGAGGCGTTGAGCCTGGAACACGGTGGCGACCTGGGTTCGGCCTTCGCTCACCTGACCACCCCGCCCCCTTCAGGAGCAATCGTCGGATGAACGCCTACTGGCAATGTTTCAGCGGTATCGTGCTGCGCGAATGGCTGCGCTTTGTGTTGCAGCGCACGCGGTTTCTCAGCGCGCTGGTGCGGCCGTTGCTGTGGCTGCTGGTGTTCGCTGCCGGTTTTCGCGCCGCACTCGGCATCGCCATCATCGAGCCCTACGACACCTACATCCCCTATGAGGTTTACATCATCCCGGGCCTGGCCTGCATGATCCTGTTGTTCAACGGCATGCAAGGTTCGCTGTCGATGGTCTACGACCGGGAGATGGGCAGCATGCGCGTGCTGCTGACCAGCCCCCTGCCCCGGACCTTCCTGCTGTGCAGCAAATTGCTGGCGACGTCGCTGATTTCACTGTTGCAGGTGTATGCCTTTCTGGCGATTGCCTGGCTGTACGGTGTGCAACCGCCGGCCATGGGTTTGTTGCTGGCCTTGCCGGCATTGCTGCTGGTGGCGTTGATGCTCAGCGCACTGGGCCTGTTGCTGTCCAACGCCATCCGCCAACTGGAAAACTTTGCCGGGGTGATGAACTTCGTGATCTTCCCGCTGTTTTTCCTGTCGTCGGCGCTGTATCCGCTATGGAAAATGCGCGAGTCCAGCGAGTGGTTGTATTGGCTGTGCGCCTTGAACCCGTTCACCCATGCGGTGGAACTGGTGCGGTTCGCGCTGTACGAACGCTTCAACTTGGTGGCGCTGGCGGTATGTACGGGGCTGACACTGATATTCACTCTGCTCGCCGTACTCACCTTCAACCCCCAGCATGCGGCCTTGCGCAAAACCAACTGACAACACAATTCCCCTGTGGGAGCGAGCCTGCTCGCGATTGCAGTGTGTCAGTCAACATCAATGCTGGATGTAATGGCCCCATCGCGAGCAGGCTCGCTCCCACAGTTGTTCTGAGGTGTTCACATATTTGTGTTCACAAGCAAAGTACCCGGCAATCCGGGCAAAATTACTACTTTAGTACTGGTTTACCTGTCTATCGTCGCATTCACAACGCACCGCTACTGGCATGTAATGGGTTCATAACTATAAGGACTGAACCCCATGCCGCGTGCACGACGTGTTCTGCTGTGCCCTTCTCTCGCCGCGCTGTCGCTGAGCCTGTTGCTGGGCGCCGCGCAGGCTGATACAGCGCTGTTTTCTGCCGACGGTTATCGCATCGGTCTATACCGCAGCCCAACCCCGACTCAGCTCCAGGGCGCGAGTATCATCGACACGCCTGCCCTGCAAAACCTGCTCAAGCACACGCCGCAGCCGCTGCTGATCGATGTCTACCGCCGGCAATGGCTGCAAGGCCGTTTCATCGAAGATGAGCCCCATGAAAACCTGCCCGGCAGCCATTGGCTGGCCAATACCGGTGACGGTGACCTGACACCCCCGTGGCAGGACTATTTCGCGCGCCACCTGCAACAATTGACGGCGGGCGACCTGACGCGACCGTTGGTCTTTTACTGCCGCTCCGATTGCTGGTTGAGCTGGAACGCGGTAAAACGCGCCGCGTCCATAGGCTATAAAACACTGTATTGGTACCGCGACGGACTGGATGCCTGGCAAGCGGCGAACCTGCCCGTGACGCCGGCCCGGCCCGAGCCCTTTCCCTGACGTGAGCGCTTGCGTGTTGTTGCCACACCCGAATCAAAAATAATGAGGTGAAAGGCCATGTACAAAATTCTGATTGCCGACGATCACCCGCTGTTTCGCGAAGCCATTCATAACGTCATCAGCGACGGTTTCCCCGGCAGCGAGGTCATGGAAACCGCCGACCTCGACAGTGCCCTGGCCCTGACCCAGGAACACGATGACCTCGACCTGATCCTGCTCGACCTGAACATGCCCGGCATGCACGGCCTCAATGGCCTGATCAACCTGCGCAACGAGGCGCCGACCATTCCGGTGGTGATCGTCTCGGCCGAGCAGGACAAACAAATCGTGCTGCAAGCCATCACCTATGGCGCGGTGGGGTTCATCACCAAGTCCTCGCCTCGGGTGCAGATGACCGAAGCCATCCAGCAGATCCTCAATGGCAATGTGTACCTGCCGCCGGACATCATCCGCACGCAGAAAAGCGGCACTCATCGCCGGATGAATGACACCCCGAGCTTCCCGCCCGAACTGCTCCAGGCACTGACCCGCAAACAACTGCTGGTGCTAGAGCGCATGACCAAGGGCGAATCGAACAAACAGATCGCCTACACCCTGGAAATCGCCGAAACCACGGTCAAGGCCCACGTCTCGGCGATATTGCGCAAACTCAATGTGCACAATCGGGTGCAGGCGATATTGAGTGCCGGGGATATTGATTTCGGGTCGTATTTGCGGCGTTGATGATCGTTCCCACGCTCTGCGTGGGAATGCCTCAACGGACGCTCCGCGTTCGGCTCTGGAAGGGACGCAGAGCGTCCCGGGCTGCATTCCCACGCGGAGCGTGGGAACGATCAGCTCAAGGCCGACCAAGCAAATGACTCATCGCCGTCTTGAGTTTCATCGGCCGCACCGGTTTGTGCATCAGGGTGTGGCCCAGTTCGCGGATCTGCTGTTTGAGTTCGTTGCTGTAGTTGGCGGTGATCATCATCGCCGGGATCGCTGAAGCGCGGCGGGCGTTGATGCGGGCCACGGCGTCGACACCATTCTTCTCGTCATCCAGGTGATAGTCGGCGATCAGCAGGTCAGCTTCATCGTGATAATTATCCACTTGCCGCGCCAGATCCTCCTCCGACAGCGCCGTGACCACCCGGCAGCCCCAACCTTCGAGCAAGGTGCGCATCCCGGCGCAAATGGCCGCGTCGTTGTCCAGCACCCACACCCGTGCACCGCGCAGGCGCTCGAGCATCGGTTCGCTCATCAACAGGTTCGGCAACGCCTTGGGCGCGGTGGCACTCAACGGCACTTCGACGGAAAACATCGAGCCCTTGCCCGGCCATGAACGCACGTGAATCCGGTGGCCGAGAATACGGGCGATTTTCTCGACAATTGCCAGGCCCAGCCCCAAACCGCGATCCTGATCCGGACGCTGAACATCACCGCGTTTGAACTCCTGAAAAATCTCCTCCAGACGGTTTTCAGCAATGCCCATGCCGCTGTCCCAGACCTCGATGGTCAGCCGCTGATGATGACGTCGGCAACCCAGCACCACGCGCCCGCTGTAGGTGTAACGAATGGCATTGCTCAGCAGATTACGCAGAATCCGCGCGAGCAACTGAATGTCGCTGCGCACCAACGCAGAACACGGAATGAAATGCAGCTCGAGGCCTTCGCTGCGGGCCACTTGGGTGTATTCGGCGGCAAGGTTTTCCAGCAATTCGCTGAGGGCGAATGGCGCAATGTCGGCCTTGATCACCCCGGCATCGAGTTTGGAAATGTCCACCAGCGTGCCCAGCAGGTTTTCCACGTCTTCCAGGGAATTGCTGACGTTGCGCACCAGCGTTTCGTTGGCCACCGGCTCCCGGCGTTCCAGCAGGGCGCTGGTAAACAGCCGCGCGGCATTCAGCGGTTGCAGCAGATCGTGGCTGACCGCTGCGAGAAATTTGGTCTTCGACAGGTTGGCCTGCTCGGCCTCGAGCTTGGCCTCGCGCAAGCGTGACTCCACCCGGCGGCGCTCGTCGATTTCGCGCAGCAATTGGTCATTGAGGGTGGTCAGTTCGGTGGTGCGTTCGCGCACCCGCAACTCAAGGTTCTGATAGGCCTGATGCAGCGCCTCGGCGGTGCGGCGGCGTTCGGTGATGTCGCGGATCAACACGAAAATCCCCACCACTTCCCCGGTGGCTAGGCGATTGGGCACGTAGGAGCGCAGCATGTAGCGCTCCTGATTGTTGATGTTGGTTTCGGCAAACTCGAACGTCACACTCTCGCCGGCCAGGGCCCGGGCCACGTAGGCCTCCAGGCGCTGGTAATGCTGCTCGCTGTGGACTTCGCGCAGGCTCTGCCCGAGCATCACGCCCCGGGGCCAGCAGTACCATTCTTCGTAGACCTTGTTAGTGAATTCATAGACCAGATCGGCATTCAGGTAGGCGATCAGCGCTGGCACATGGTCGGTGATCAGGCGAATCCAGCGCTCGCTTTCGCTGAGCGCTTCGGCGTGCTGGTAGCGTTCGGTGATGTCGGTGAAGGTGTTGACGAAACCGCCGGTGGGCAACGGATGGGTGCGGATTTCCAGCACCCGGCCATCGTAGAGGCGCTGCTCGCATTCCTGTACGTGCCGCCCGTTCGGATCGCGACTGGCCGGGGTCAGCAGGTTCAGTTCGCTGTCGGCAATCACTTCGGCGAATGGCCGATGAGCCGCCACCGGGGCCAGGCCGCTGAGCTCCAGGAAGCGCCGGTTCCACAGTTCCAGAATGCCCTCGGCGTTGACCATCGCCACCCCTTGGGACAGGTTGTCGACCGCCCGCTGCAACAAGTGCGACTTCTGCGCCACCGCCTGCTCGCGGCGCAGGGTTTCGCTGAGTTTGACGTCGGTAATGTCGGTGAACAGGATCACCCGCCCACCTTCCTGAGTCGGCCGTTCGCTGACTTGCAGCCAGCGCCCGTTGTGCAGGCGATAGAGCAGGTTTTCGTCGGCATGCCCGCGGGGTTCTTCACTGAACAGTCCGGTCGACGTCATCAACCGTTTGACCTCGCGCAGGCGCATGCCGGCGTTGATGCGCACCCGGCTGTTGCCCCAAAACGCCTTGAAGCGGCTGTTGAACAGCACGATCCGCTGCTCGGCGTCGAACAGCACAAAGGCGTCGGAAATGCTTTCGATGGCGTCGATCAAGTGTTGATGGGCGGTTTCGGCCCGCAGCCGTGCCTCGCTGAGCAAATGATTGCCGGCCTTGAGTTCGGCCATGGCCTGGTTCAGGGCGTCGGTGCGCTCACGCACCTGTTCGGCCAGCACCACCGAATGCTGGAACGCCGCGTACGGGTCGTTGCCCCGGGTGATGCCGGACTCGATGCGCTCGATCAGCGCGCCATTGATGCGCTGCAGTTTGTGGTTTTCGTGGCGCAGGCTGGCGATCTGCGCCTGAAGGTCAGCGCTGTCCAGGGGAGCGGCCTCGGGCAATGGCAACCCCGGTGAAGGTCTGGTTGATGTGCATGCCATTGAACTGTTCTCCGTAGGTGTTGAAACCCATCACCCGCTGCTCCCGCAAAAACGCGCCGATCTGCTCGAGATTGCCGCCGCCTTCCAGTTCCAGACGCCTGAGAAAACAGTCGCAGCCGATGGTCAGCAACAGGTCCCCGAGACGCTCCTGCAAACCGTCGAACAGGTTTTGCAGATTCGGCAGTATGGGGCCGGGGGTCATGACGGTGAGGACGATGCCGTTTTCCACCGCACAGTAGAAACTCAGGCTCAGGTCCGGATGAACCTGCTGGATCGCCCGCACGTAATACTGATCGTTGATCCGCACCGCCAACGGGTGCGCGGCAAACATCCGATAATCGAGGTCGGCCACCGCCACGCCGATGTGCCGGGCGTACTCTTCGGCGGCCGGTTCGGCGTTGAGCTCGAACACCCGGCGCGAGGCGCTGTCGGCAGCGGTGACCACCAGTTTCTCGGCCCTGGGCAGGATGTGGTGGGTGGTGAAGACTTCGAAGTCCAGCCAGGTATTGACCAGCACCACCACCGCCGCGCCGCTGTGAAACTCGCCGCCGAAGTACACATGGGTATGGGTCAGGTAGTTGTCGTCACCGGCCGATCCGCCGAAATGCGGAATGTCGCCCAACGCCGCGCTCAAGGCCGCCAGAACCATTTCTTCACGGCTGGACAAGCCATCGAGCAGGGTCAGGGCAAAGCTGTTGCCCTTGATCGGCGCCAGGGTGTTGCTGCGACAGCCGCTGACCAGTCGTTCGACCATTTGCTGGGCATCGATCAGGCTGAAATGCTCCATCTCGTCGATCAGTTCGGTGGAGATGGAAAAGTGACGATGATCGAAGCCCACCGCCGTCACGCAGCTGCGGCCATAGCCTTGGGGGGTGATTTCTCCGGCACTGGTGCAGCCCACCAGACGAATGCCGCCGAAGCTCTGTTGCAACGCCTGCCCCAGCGCCTGCAAGTCGTACTCGGCGGAACAGAAGAACAGCACGAAACCCAAGTGGGGGTGCAAGAGTTGTCGCGCCAGATCCTGAGCCGCCTGCTGGGCATCGGTGGCCTGGGACATGCCACTGACCACACCGTCGTTCTGAACCTGCTGCATCATCGCCCCTCGCCGGTGCGCCTGTATGAGGCACGAGTGTACGAAGCCTGCGGGCCGTGGCGAATGCTACTTGGGTAGCGGGTGGGTGGTTCGATGGGATGAGAGGGGGATTTGCACGATTGCGTGGCTGGAGCTTTTGTGGCGAGGGGGCTTGCCCCCGTTGGACTGCGCAGCAGTCCCCAAAATTGGCCGATGCGCGACCAGAATCGGGGGTCGCTTCGCGACCCAACGGGGGCAAGCCCCCTCGCCACAGGCAAGCTTCCTCGCCACAAGTAGTGGTTAGTCAGCCAGTTACCAGGTCAACACCGCCCCCACCGCAAACGTATCGGTGTCTTCATTCTGGGCGCTGGTGTCGTGGCCGTTGATTTCGAACTGGTTGTACTCGGCCACCAGCTTCAGGTTGTCGTTGACGTCATGGAACAGCGCAATGCCGCGGGTCTCGTAATCGGCACCGCTGCCGACCACGCCGTTGCCGTCGTCCTCGGTCTTTCCGTAAGACAATGCCAAGCGGTTTTTGCCCAGTTTGTAGGAGCCCTGCAACAGGTACCCGTCGCTGTCGACATTGCGCAGGGTCGGCTCGCCCGCGTTGTTGGTGAAGAACGGGTTGATGCCCTTGGCCTGGAAGCCGGAGCCGGTCAGCGACAACCCGCCCATCTTCGCCTGCACGCCGTAGCCGACGCCTTTGGAGGTGACGGACTCGACGCTGGAGTCGGTGTTGTCCGAAGTCTGGTAGCTGCCGTTGAGCCAGCTGTAAATCTTCGCCCCGCCGACGTCGAACTGATAGGTGATCTCGCTCTCGGTGCGCGGGTTTTCCTGATACGCCTTGCCCGTCGCGCTGCTGTCGTTGGTGTCGACCGGGTCCATGATCCCGACCGCCACCCGCAAGCCATCCATCACCGGGGTGCGATAGGTAATCTGCGACGTCGGGAACGGGTACGGGTAGCCGCTGCCGATGTTGCCGAACGACACCCCGCCGCCGTCAACCAGGCCCAATGTATCGCTGACCTGACCATAACCGGCGAGCAATTCGTCGAGCAGGATGTTGGAGCGGGCAAACAGGCCGAAGTCCTTGCCGATCAGCACCTCGCCCCACTCTGGATTGGCCACCGTGCCGTAGAACTGCCGCACGTCGATGGCGGTGTCGGTGCCGTTGGTTTCGCTGTCGTTGATGGTCACCCAGAACGAGGCGCGGGCGCCGAGTTTGAGGTCATTGACCTGCTTGCCCATGTTGAAGCCCAGGTAGTTGGGCAGGAATCCCATCTTCACCCGCGCCTGGCGCCGGTCGTACTGCTCGCCGGCCCGGTCCACGTCGCTGTTCACGTAGAAGGCGTTGATGTAGCCATCCGTGGAGAACGTGGTCTGGTCCTTGTCGTACAGCATGATCTCGGCTTCGGCCATTGAACTCAGGCCAAGGGACGACAGGCTGGCGATGAAGGCCGGCAAGAAACGATGCTTGAAGTTCTTATTGTTGTGCATGACGCGCTCCGCAACGGGGGACTTAATGTCGGAGGCGATTATCGAAAGTGGACCGGCGGCGTCATACGCTGCCTTGGGTGCGGTTGTGAGCTGCTTTGGATTGGCGGGTAGCGCGCGGCAAATTCGGTGTAAGACCGCCCGCTAGCCAGGCCCGGAACTTAGGGTGTAAGCCTGTGGACCGGACTGGCGTCCACAGGAACCGGTGTCCGCTAGGCGAGCGCTCTAAACAGCATGTAAACGGCGATCACCACGCAAACGCTGGCGAAGCCGATTTGCAGCCCTCGGGCCGGCACCCGCGCGCAGAGTTTTCGACCGAGGATCATCCCGACGATGCTGGCGACAATGAACGACCCGCCCAAACCATCGATCCGCACCCCCGCGTGAAACGCGCCGATCACGCCGATCACCGAGATCAGGCTAATCACCATCAACGACGTGGCGACGATGCCGCGCATCTGCACATCGGTCAGTTGCTTGAACGCCGGCACAATCAGAAAGCCGCCACCGACCCCGAGCAGCCCCGAGACCACACCGGTCACCGCACCGAGTGCTGCCAGGGTGGCGGTGCATTTGGCGGTCCAGGAAAAACGCCCGGTCTGCTGATCGAGCATGCAGTTCTTCTGGCCCCAGTTGGCATGCCCGTGATCGCTCGGGCCGTCGTCGTGCTTTTCCCGGCGCAGCATCCGCCAGGCCACCATGACCATCAGCAGACTGAACAGAACCATCAGAATTTTTTCCGGCAACTGATGGGCGAAGTAGATACCTACCGGCGAAAACACCGCGCCCAGCAGTGCAATCAACAACGCGGCGCGATAGCGCACCAGGCCATGGCGCAAACCGTCGATCGCACCGATCGCCGCCGCACTGCCCACCGCGAACAAGGCGACGGGCGCCGCTTGGGTCATGGTCAAGCCCAACCCCAGCACCAGGGCCGGCACCGCAAGAATACCGCCACCGGCCCCGGTCAAACCCAGCACCAGACCCATGACAACGCCGAAAAAACTGGCCAGCAACATAGGGTTCTCTCAGTCAACCTTGGACAGATGGGTCAGCCATTCACGGCCCTTGAGCAGGCCATTCCAGTAGAACCACGGCAGCAAGGTCGCCTTGAGGAACCAGGCTGAACGGCGCGCCACCGTCGGGTCGAGGGGAAAGGTCGGCAGCAACTTACCGGCGTAACCGAACTCGGCGAGGATCACCTTGCCCTTCTCCACCGTCAGCGGGCAGGAACCGTAGCCGTCGTACTTGAGTGGCAACGGCTGTTGCTTGCGCAGGGCCAGCAGGTTTTGCGCCACCACCACGATCTGCTTGCGCGCGGCGGCGGCAGTTTTCGCGTTGCTGGTGGAACAGACATCGCCCAACGCGAACACATCCGCATAGCGCACGTGTTGCAGGCTGTGCGGGTTCACTTCGCACCAGCCAGCGGCGTCGGCCAACGGGCTTCGGCGGATGAAATCCGGCGAGACCTGAGGCGGTACGACGTGCAGCAGGTCGAAGGTTTTTTCTTGTACGGTCACGACACCTGCAGCGTCCTTGACCTCGAACCACGCAGTTTTCGACGGCCCGTGAACTTTGACCAGATTGGAATTGAAAGCCAGCCGGGCGTTGTACTTTTCGATGTACTTCATCAACGGCGGCACGAATGTCGCCACGCCGAACAACGCAGCGCCAGCCAGATTGAACTCGACGTCGAACTTGCTCAAAACACCGGTTTTGCGCCAGTGATCGCAGGACAAGTACAAGGCTTTCTGCGGCGCACCAGCGCATTTGATCGGCACCGCTGGCTGAGTGAAGATCGCTTTACCGCCGCGCAATCCCCGGACCAGTTCCCAGGTGTAGGCCGCGTGCCGATAGCTGTAATTGGAGGTCACGCCGTTCTGGCCGAGGGTGTCCTGCAAGCCTTCGATTTTCTCCCAGGCCAGGCGCAGACCGGGACAGACAACGAGGTTCCGGTAACTGACGGTGCAGCCATCATCGAGAGTCAGCTGTTTGCTGTCGGGGGCGATGTCAGTCACGCACGCCTGCAACCAGGTGGCTTGGCGCGGCATCACCGAGGCCATAGGGCGCGCGGTGTTTTTCACTGCATAAGCACCGCCGCCCACCAGCGTCCACGCCGGTTGGTAGTAGTGCTGGCTGTCGGGTTCGATGACGGTGATGTTTAAACCCGGATCGCGTTTCAGCAGGCTGGCAACCAAACCAATGCCGGCGGTCCCGCCGCCTATTACCACGATGTCGGCACTGATGGATGGGCCCCAGTGTTGATCGTTCATTACTCATTCCTTGTTATTGCACGCATGGCGCCGGGTTCAGTCCTGATACCAGTCAGTTAAGCGCAATCCATGTGGGAGCGGGCTGTGGTGAGGGGGCTTGCCCCCGTTCGGCTGCGAAGCAGTCGTAAACCCATTAAATGCGGTTTGACTTTGAAATGCCGGGGTCGCTTCGCGACCCAACGGGGGCAAGCCCCCTCGCCACAAAAGCCCGCTCCCACATGGGATTGCGCTTGGCATCAGGTTCAGCCCCAGCTTTTCAACACCGCTCCGCAGTACAGGCCGGACAGCGTCTTCATCACCTGAATCACTTCGTGACTGGCTAAACCATAGAATATGTACTTGCCTTCACGACGGGTGACTACCAATCCTTCGTCGCGCAGGATGCCCAGTTGTTGGGACAGTGTGGGCTGGCGCACGCCGGTCATTTTCTCCAGTTCGCCGACGTTGCGCTCGCCCTGGGTCAATTGGCAGAGAATCAGCAAGCGGTCCTCGTTGGCCAAAGCCTTGAGCAGCGCGCAAGCTTTGGAGGCCGAGGCCCGGAGTTGGGCGACTTCACATTCGGTCAGACTGGATTGCATTTGCAGGATGCCTTCGACGTCACTTAAGCTGCGGACATTATGTTTAAACATAAAGTGTTGCAACCGGTTATTGCCTCCCGTCCCTTTCCACAGGTTCCTGCCATGTTTGCGTTGATTGAAGCCTTCCTCGACCCCGCCTCATCGACCTACAGCTACGTGATCTACGAACACGATGGCGGGCACTGCGCGATTGTCGACCCCGTGCTGGATTACGACCCCGCCGCCGGGCGCACCGCGACCGTCCAGGCCGACAAGATCATCGCCTTCGTGCGCGAACACCAGTTGCAGGTGCAATGGCTGCTGGAAACCCACGCCCATGCCGATCACCTGTCGGCCGCGCCGTATCTGCGTCGGGAATTGGGGGGCAAGATTGCGATCGGTGAGTCGATCAGCAAGGTTCAGGACGTGTTCAAGACACTGTTCAACCTTGAACCGGAATTCAGCGTCGATGGTTCGCAGTTCGATCACCTGTTCGCGCCGGACGAGTCATTCCGGATCGGCAATCTCAAGGCCACGGCCCTGCATGTGCCCGGGCATACCCCGGCGGACATGGCCTATTTGATCGACGGCGATGTGATTCTGGTGGGCGATACGTTGTTCATGCCGGACGTCGGCACCGCGCGTTGCGACTTCCCTGGCGGCAACGCCAACCAGATGTTTGCCTCGATCCACAAACTGCTGGCCTTCCCCGCCAGCGTTCGCCTCTACGTCTGCCACGATTACCCGCCCACCGGCCGCGCCCCACAATGCCAGAGCACGGTCGGTGAGCAGCGCCAAAGCAACATCCATATTCACGATGGCATTGATGAGGCTACCTTCGTCGCCATGCGCACCCGGCGCGACGCCGGGTTGGGCATGCCGACGCTGTTGTTGCCGGCGATTCAGGTGAATGTGCGGGCGGGGAATTTGCCGCCGGCGGAAGAGAATGGCGTGACTTACCTGAAGATCCCGATTAATAAGCTGTAAACCCATTCGATCGTTCCCACGCTCCGCGTGGGAATGCCGCCAGGGACGCTCCGCGTTCCGCTTCCGAATGTGACGCAGAGCGTCACGGGATGCATTCCTTTGCTGCGCGTGGGAACGATCAATTAGCCAGGGTCAACCCATTCGCCGGCAACGGCAGCGCCGTCTTATACCGCACCTGCTTGAGCGCAAAGCTCGAACGGATGTTCGCCACCCCCGGTACCTTGGTCAAAAAATCCATCATGAAGCGCTCCAGCGACTGAATGGTCGGCACCAGCACGCGGATCAGGTAGTCCGGGTCGCCGGCCATCAAATAGCACTCCATCACTTCCGGGCGATCCGAGATCGCCTCTTCGAAATGCTGCAACGCCTCCTCCACCTGTTTCTCCAGGCTGACGTGAATGAACACATTCACATGCAGCCCCAGCAAGTCGGCATCCAGCAGGGTCACTTGCTCACGAATCAGCCCTAATTCTTCCATCGCCTTGACCCGATTGAAGCACGGCGTCGGCGACAGGTTCACCGAGCGCGCGAGGTCGGCGTTGGTGATGCGCGCGTTCTCCTGAAGGCTGTTGAGAATGCCGATATCGGTACGGTCCAGTTTGCGCATGAGACAAAACCACCTGCTTTTTATGTTTATGCAGAATTTTTATCCTTAAATAACCTCAGGCGCAACGAAACAGAGAGAAATATTCTTCTGGGCCCGGCCTATGATTGTTGTAGGACAAGATTTCTTCTACCGAGGAATGACTGCCAGCTCACTACAAGAAATTCACAAGATCGAGCGTAGAAGCCATGAACCAAGCGTACGAACCGCTGCGCCTGCACGTTCCCGAACCTTCGGGCCGCCCCGGCTGCAAAACCGACTTCTCCTACCTGCATCTGACTGACGCAGGCTTGGTGCGCAAACCCCCAATCGACGTTGAACCGGCCGACACGGCTGATCTGGCCAAAGGCCTGATTCGCGTGCTCGACGACCAGGGCAATGCCCTCGGTCCATGGGCCGAAGGCGTGCCAGTCGAGATCCTGCGTAAAGGCATGCGCGCCATGCTCAAGACGCGGATTTTCGACAACCGCATGGTGGTCGCCCAGCGTCAGAAAAAAATGTCGTTCTACATGCAAAGCCTTGGCGAAGAAGCCATCGGCAGCGCCCAGGCCCTGGCCTTGAACATCGACGACATGTGCTTCCCCACCTACCGTCAACAAAGCATTCTGATGGCCCGCGACGTGCCGCTGGTCGACCTGATCTGCCAACTGTTGTCCAACGAGCGCGATCCGCTCAAGGGCCGTCAGTTGCCGATCATGTACTCGGTCAAGGACGCCGGCTTCTTCACCATTTCCGGCAACCTCGCCACCCAATTCGTACAAGGCGTGGGCTGGGGCATGGCCTCGGCGATCAAGGGCGACACCAAAATCGCCTCGGCCTGGATCGGCGACGGCGCTACCGCCGAGTCGGACTTCCACACCGCCCTCACCTTTGCCCACGTCTACCGTGCGCCAGTGATCCTCAACGTGGTCAACAACCAGTGGGCGATCTCGACGTTCCAGGCGATTGCCGGTGGTGAAGCCACTACCTTCGCCGGACGCGGCGTCGGTTGCGGCATTGCCTCCCTGCGGGTCGATGGCAACGATTTTGTCGCGGTGTACGCCGCCTCTGCCTGGGCCGCCGAACGTGCGCGCCGCAACCTCGGCCCGACCATGATCGAATGGGTCACCTACCGCGCCGGCCCGCACTCGACGTCCGATGATCCGTCCAAATACCGTCCTGCCGACGATTGGAGCCACTTCCCGTTGGGCGACCCAATTGCGCGCCTCAAGCAACACCTGATCAAAATCGGTCAGTGGTCCGAAGAGGAGCACGTCGCGGTCAGTGCCGAACTGGAAGCCGAAGTGATCGCCGCGCAGAAAGAAGCCGAGCAGTACGGCACCCTCGCCGGCGGCCAGATTCCGAGCGCCGCGACCATGTTCGAAGACGTCTACAAAGAGATGCCGGAGCACTTGAAGCGCCAGCGTCAAGAGTTGGGGATCTGACATGAACGATCACAACAATAAAATCGAGTTGGAAACCGCCATGACCACGACCACCATGACCATGATCCAGGCCCTGCGCTCGGCCATGGATGTGATGCTTGAGCGTGACGACAACGTCGTGGTGTTCGGCCAGGACGTGGGCTACTTCGGCGGCGTGTTCCGTTGCACCGAAGGCCTGCAGAACAAGTACGGCACCTCTCGGGTGTTCGACGCGCCGATCTCCGAAAGCGGCATCGTCGGCGTTGCCGTGGGCATGGGCGCTTACGGTTTGCGGCCGGTGGCCGAGATCCAGTTCGCCGATTACGTCTACCCGGCGTCGGACCAGATCATTTCCGAAGCGGCACGCTTGCGCTATCGCTCGGCCGGCGAGTTCACCGCACCGATGACCCTGCGCATGCCCTGCGGCGGCGGTATCTACGGCGGCCAGACCCACAGCCAGAGCATCGAGGCGATGTTCACCCAGGTCTGCGGTTTGCGCACCGTCATGCCGTCCAACCCTTACGACGCCAAAGGCCTGCTGATCGCCTCCATCGAAAACGATGACCCGGTGATCTTCCTCGAGCCAAAACGTCTGTACAACGGCCCGTTCGACGGCCACCACGACCGTCCGGTAACCCCTTGGTCGAAACACCCCGCCGCGCAAGTACCGGACGGTTACTACACCGTGCCGCTGGACGTCGCTGCCATTGCCCGTCCGGGCAAGGACGTGACCATCCTGACCTACGGCACCACGGTTTATGTGTCGCAAGTGGCGGCTGAAGAAACCGGTATCGACGCCGAAGTCATCGACCTGCGCAGCCTGTGGCCGCTGGACCTGGATACCATCGTCAAGTCGGTGAAGAAAACCGGCCGTTGCGTGATCGTTCACGAAGCGACCCGCACCTGCGGTTTCGGCGCCGAACTGGTCGCCTTGGTGCAAGAGCACTGCTTCCACTACCTGGAAGCGCCGATCGAACGCGTCACCGGTTGGGACACTCCCTACCCGCACGCGCAAGAGTGGGCGTATTTCCCTGGTCCGTCCCGCGTGGGCGCGGCTTTGCATCGGGTTATGGAGGTCTGAATGGGTACGCACGTTATTAAAATGCCGGACATTGGCGAAGGCATTGCAGAAGTTGAACTGTCTCAGTGGCACGTCAAGGTCGGCGACATGGTCGTCGAAGATCAGGTGCTGGCCGATGTCATGACCGACAAGGCGATGGTCGACATTCCATCCCCGGTGCATGGCAAAGTGATTGCGCTGGGCGGCCAGCCCGGCGAAGTCATGGCCGTCGGCAGCATTCTGATCAGCATCGAAGTCGAAGGCGCGGGCAACGTTAAAGAGTCGGCTCAGCCGGCAGCTGTAAAAGAAGTGCCCGTTGCAGCGCCTAAAGTTGAAGCGGTTGTTGGAAGCAAACCGGTTGCGGCACCTCGCCCGGCCGCCGCGTGCCAGGGTCCGATGGTTGCGCGCGAGGCCGATGAACGTCCGCTGGCCTCCCCGGCCGTGCGCAAACATGCGCTGGACCTTGGCATTCAATTGCGTCTGGTGCGTGGCAGCGGCCCTGCCGGCCGTGTGCTGCACGAAGACCTCGAAGCCTGGCTGGCTCAGGGTCAGTCGAATGCATCGACCGCCACCGCCGCTTACGCCCAGCGCAACGACGAACAGCAAATCCCGGTGATCGGTATGCGCCGCAAGATCGCCCAGCGCATGCAAGACGCCACCCAGCGTGCTGCCCACTTCAGCTACGTCGAAGAAATCGACGTCACTGCCGTTGAAGAACTGCGCGCGCACCTGAACGAAAAACACGGCGCAACCCGCGGCAAGCTGACCTTGCTGCCGTTTCTGGTCCGCGCGCTGGTCGTGGCTCTGCGCGACTTCCCGCAGATCAACGCCCGCTACGACGACGAAGCCCAGGTCATCACCCGCCTCGGCGCGGTGCATGTGGGCGTCGCCACCCAAGCCGACATCGGTTTGATGGTGCCTGTTGTGCGCCATGCCGAAACCCGCAGCCTGTGGGACAGCGCCGCGGAAATCTCGCGTCTGGCCACCGCTGCGCGCACTGGCAAAGCCAGCCGCGATGAGCTGTCCGGCTCGACCATCACCCTGACCAGTCTCGGCGCCCTAGGCGGCATCGTCAGCACCCCGGTGTTGAACCTGCCGGAAGTGGCAATCGTCGGCGTGAACAAAATCGTCGAACGGCCGATGGTGGTCAAAGGCCAGATCGTGATCCGCAAGATGATGAACCTCTCCAGCTCCTTCGATCACCGCGTGGTCGATGGCATGGACGCGGCGCAATTCATCCAGGCCATCCGTGGCTTGCTCGAACAACCCGCCACGCTTTTTGTTGAGTAGGCATTTGTGGAGAAGGTCATGCAACAGACTTTGAACACCACGCTGCTGATCATCGGCGGCGGCCCTGGCGGTTATGTGACGGCGATCCGTGCCGGTCAGTTGGGCATTTCGACCATTCTGGTGGAAGGCCAATCGTTGGGCGGCACCTGCCTGAACATCGGCTGCATTCCGTCGAAGGCGTTGATTCACGTCGCCGAACAGTTCCAGCAGACGCAGCATCACAGCCAACACTCGGCGCTGGGTATCAGCGTATCGGCGCCGACCCTGGACATCGGCAAGAGCGTCGAGTGGAAAGACGGCATCGTTGATCGCCTGACCACCGGCGTTTCGGCGCTATTAAAGAAGCACAAGGTCCAGGTCATTCAAGGCTGGGCCAAAGTGATCGACGGCAAGACCGTCGAAGTCGGCGACACGCGCATTCAATGCGAGCACCTGGTGCTGGCCACCGGTTCGAAAAGCGTGAACCTGCCGATGCTGCCGATTGGCGGGCCGATCATCTCTTCTACCGAAGCCCTCGCGCCGACGTCCGTGCCGAAACGGCTGGTCGTGGTCGGTGGCGGTTACATCGGTCTGGAGCTGGGGATTGCTTATCGCAAGCTCGGCGCCGAGGTCAGTGTGGTCGAGGCGCAGGATCGTATCCTGCCAGCCTACGACGCCGAACTGACCCATCCGGTACACGAAGCGCTCAAGCAACTCGGCGTAAAGCTTTACTTGAAGCACAGCGTTGAAGGTTTTGATTCACAAGGAAATATGTTGCAAGTTCGTGACCCGAATGGCGACACCTTGAACCTGGAAACCGATCAGGTACTGGTGGCTGTCGGCCGCAAACCCAACACTCAAGGCTGGAACCTCGAAGCCTTGAATCTGGACATGAACGGCTCGGCGATCAAAATCGACAACCGGTGCCAGACCAGCATGCGCAACGTCTACGCCATCGGCGACTTGAGCGGCGAACCGATGCTCGCGCACCGGGCCATGGCTCAGGGTGAAATGGTTGCCGAGCTGATCAGCGGTAAACACCGCGAATTCAACCCGACCGCCATCGCCGCCGTGTGCTTCACCGACCCGGAACTGGTGGTGGTCGGCAAGACCCCGGACGAGGCCAAGGCTGCGGGGCTGGACTGCATCGTGTCCAGCTTCCCGTTCGCCGCCAATGGCCGGGCGATGACGCTGGAGTCGAAAAGCGGATTCGTGCGGGTGGTCGCTCGTCGGGACAATCATGTGATTGTTGGTTGGCAAGCAGTGGGTGTGGGCGTGTCGGAGTTGTCGACGGCGTTTGGCCAGAGCCTGGAAATGGGCGCTCGTCTGGAAGACATCGCCGGCACCATCCACGCGCATCCGACGCTCGGTGAGGCGGTTCAGGAAGCGGCGTTGCGTGCCCTTGGTCACGCGCTGCACCTCTAACCGCCTCACCTGATCGTTCCCATGCTCCGCGTGGGAATGCCTCAACGGACGCTCCGCGTCCGCTTTAGGGACGCGGAGCGTCCCGGGCTGCATTCCCACGCAGAGCGTGGGAACGATCAAAGGAACGCATTCCGGGCTGCGAAATGGGCCCGGAATGAAGTATTGTTGTCCCCATCCAGAAAAATGTCAGAAGCCTTGAACCGTTTCGGCGGTTGTTAAGTGATAGAGGGTGTCATGGGTAACGAAAGCATCAATTGGGACAAGCTGGGTTTTGACTACATCAAGACAGACAAGCGCTATCTGTCGCACTGGCGTAATGGCGAGTGGGACAAAGGCACCTTAACCTCTGACAACGTGCTGCACATCAGCGAAGGCTCCACTGCCCTTCACTATGGCCAGCAGTGCTTCGAAGGCCTGAAGGCCTACCGCTGCAAGGACGGTTCGATCAACCTGTTCCGCCCGGACCAGAACGCCGCACGCATGCAACGCAGCTGCGCGCGCCTGCTGATGCCGCACGTGTCCACCGAACAGTTCGTCGAAGCGTGCAAGGAAGTGGTACGCGCCAACGAGCGTTTCATCCCGCCTTACGGCACCGGCGGCGCGCTGTACCTGCGCCCGTTCGTGATCGGCGTGGGTGACAACATCGGCGTGCGTACCGCGCCCGAGTTCATCTTCTCGATCTTCTGCATCCCGGTCGGCGCTTACTTCAAGGGCGGTTTGACCCCGCACAACTTCCTGATCTCCAGCTACGACCGTGCCGCCCCACAAGGCACCGGTGCGGCCAAGGTCGGTGGCAACTACGCCGCCAGCCTGATGCCGGGCTCCCAGGCCAAGAAGGCGCATTTTGCCGACTGCATCTACCTGGACCCGCTGACCCACACCAAAATCGAAGAAGTCGGCTCGGCCAACTTCTTCGGGATCACCCACGACAACAAGTTCGTCACCCCGAACTCCCCTTCGGTGTTGCCGGGCATCACCCGTCTGTCGTTGATCGAGCTGGCCAAAACCCGTCTGGGCCTGGAAGTGGTCGAAGGTGACGTGTTCATCGACAAGCTGTCCGACTTCAAGGAAGCCGGCGCTTGCGGTACTGCCGCAGTGATCACCCCGATCGGCGGTATCAGCTACAACGACAAACTGCACGTGTTCCACAGCGAAACCGAAGTCGGCCCGATCACCCAGAAGCTCTACAAAGAGCTGACCGGTGTACAGACCGGCGACGTCGAAGCGCCAGCGGGCTGGATCGTCAAGGTTTGATTTGACGCAACCGTCCGTTTGAACAAAAAAGCCCGGCCATCATCTTGAAGGCCGGGCTTTTTTTCGTCCGCGAATCGTGGAAAAGGTCACTAGACTTGCCACGTCCAACAGCCATCAACGGGTGCCATCAAAACCATGGGAAAACTCTGGCGAAAGTATCTGGCCTTGCTGGACACCGACTTCACCACGCAAGTGTTCGACAACATCAAGAACCTGCTGGTGTGTGCGCTGATGTTTGCGGCGGGCACCAACGCATTGCACAGCGATCAGTACTTGTTTATGGGGTTTCTCACCTCAAGCCTCGCCGGCTGGGGATTGATCCTGCTGTCAGCAGTGCTGATGCTGCTTAATGTCAGCGACGGCCTGCGTCGGCTGTCCAGGTTGCCGTATCACACGGCGTTTCAGATCATTCTGTTTCTGGTCTACCTGGTGCTGGCGGTGCGGGTGGTGGAGATTGTCTGGAATTTCAGGGCGTAGTGGTCACAACACCAAGTGTTTGCCAATGCAGCTCATCTTGAGCAATGCGGGCAAACATCCACTCCACAAACACCCGTGTCTGCGCCGTCACGTCCGGTGCAACGCCGTAGTAATAACGCGGCAACGGCAGACGCAACTCGGGTAACGGGCAAATCAGGCGTCCGCTCGAGAGGTGAGTGCCCAGCAAAGAGGTTGGGCACAGGGCGATACCCTGTCCATCCACGGCAGCCTGAAGCGCCAGGTGCATGTGATCAAACTGCCGGGTTACCTGGGTGGCTGACTGGCTTTGACCAAAGTGCATGGCCCAATTGTGCCAGTCTTCGCGACGCGCCTTGACGGTCAGTAACGTGTGCCGGCTCAGCGAAGTGAGGTGTTCAAGTGGCAGGCGCTCAATCAGCGATGGCGCCGCGACCAGTAATAGTTCGTCTTCGAAGAGCGGTCGCGCTTCAATCGCCGGTGCCCAGTCGTCACGGCCACGGCGAATGACGACATCGAACCCGTCGCGTGCCTGATCGGGTGCCTGGGTTTGGGTGATCACCTGCGGCTTGATGCCTGGGTGCTGCGCAACAAAATCCGCCAGCCTGGGCGTCAGCCAAAGCACGGCAAAGGACGGACGGACATTGATCTTCACGGTAGGCAGCGAGGCATGTTGCTTGAGCGCAGCGGCAGCGTTGGCGATCTGCGACAGCCCGGCGCTGACCTGCTCATAAAAGCGCTGGCCGGCCGGGGTTAGTACCGATTGACGGATGCGCCGCTCGAACAGCAGCACGCCCAGGTACTCCTCAAGCAATTTGATGTGCCGGCTGACGGCACTGTGGCTGACATGCAGCTCTTCGGCCGCCAGCCTGAAGCTCTGATGACGAGCAGCAACGGCGAAGGCGCGAACAGCATTAAGCGGCGGTAGTTGATTTTTCATGGGTCTAATTTAGTCACCTATGCGCTTTAATTAAAGCGTTTGTCACGCTCGTTTCGTCACGCCAATCTGCCAACACGCAGCCAGCGCCACCGACGGAGCAAGACATGAACAACTATGGACTCTTTGTACTTTTCGCCACCCTGACCATTTTGAGCCCGGGGCCAGGCGTGGTCCTGACCCTGTCCAACGCGGTGCGACACGGTTGGACGGGGGCCGTGCCGGGCATTCTGGGGGTCGCGTCGGGGGCATTTGTCGTCGCCGCCATCAGCGCCACCAGTGTTGGCCTGATACTCAGCACCTCCGCGAACGCCTTTACCGCGTTGAAATACGCAGGGGCCGCCTATTTGTTGTACCTGGGCTACAAAAGCTGGCGCTCGGATCGTTTGAGCACCCTGCTTGAAATGCGCCCCTCAAGCCCTGGCTATCGCTTCCTTGAAGCGGCTTCGATGCAGCTGTTGAACCCCAAGGCGGTGTTTTTCTTTCTGGCGGTGTTCCCGCAATTCATCGACACCTCAGCGCACTTCTACACCCAGTTCATCAAACTGGTCGCTTCCTACGGGGTACTGGTGATTCTGGTGCATGGCAGCTATGCCTTGCTCGCCAATGCCGCCAAAGGCTGGTTGTCGAGCCCGAAGGGTTCCTGGCTGGCGGCGAAAGTCTCGGGCGTGACCTTCGCCGGCTTTGGCGTGCTCATGGCCTCGTCCAGTCGCTAAGCCGCGGGACTGGCGATCGCGCGGCGCCTGGTCTCGGTGGACGCAGGTTGTGCTGTCGCGGCCTGAACCGGCAGCTCCATGGCGAACCGGCTACTGAGTTCCTTACGCCCCAGCGCCGTCAACGCCAGCGCCCGACTGTCCAGGTCCTGCGTCACCCATTTGCGTTTGATCGCCGTTTGCAGCAACGCCGCACCCAAGGCACCGCCCAGGTGGGGCCGACGCATGCTCCAGTCCAGGCAGGGGCAGGCGAAGCGGCGGCGCAAGGTGCCGAGGTCTTTGACGTCGATGCCCAATCCTTCGAACAACGCTTCACCACTGTCGCTCAGTCGATAAGCCTGCTCATCGGTTTCCAGCAACCACCCCGCTTCGATCATCCGGTCATGCAGCAATACCGCCAGCGTGCCGGCCATGTGGTCGTAGCAGGTGCGGGCGAATTGCAGGCGATCCGGGGTGCGCGGGTTGAACGTCGGCGCGGCGTTCTGGCCGATCACCATCAGCGCTTCGAGTGCCTGGGCCACGCGCTTGTCCGCGAGGCTGTAATAGCGGTGGCGGCCCTGAACGTGCAAACGCACCAGCGCCAGTTCCTTGAGCTTGGCCAGGTGAGCACTGGCGGTCGAGGCGCTGACTTCGGCAATTGTCGCCAGCTCGGTGCTGGTGCGGGCGTGGCCGTCCATCAGCGAACAGAGGATTTTCGTTCGGGCAGGTTCCGCGATGGCGGCAGCCACTTGAGAGACGCCGATGTCGTGTTGTTCTGCGTTCATATTTCGCTCCCGGACGAATCAAGGCCCTTTCGGACTGGAGATAGTAGCAACACTTTCCAACCACCGATAAGGCTGCGACCCATGGACCCGATCATCGCTGCGACTCACGCCGATCCCTACCCCTACTACGCACAACTGCGCGCCGAGGGTGGGCTGGTTTTTCATCAAGGACTGAAACTGTGGGTGGCCAGCAGCGCCCGAGCCGTTGCCGCCGCGCTGGCGCATCCGGGCGGCCATGTCCGGCCGTCCCATGAGCCGGTGCCCAAGGCCATTGCTCAAGGCATGGCCGGCAAGGTGTTCAGTCAGTTGATGCGGATGAATGAAGGCGAGCGGCAGCGTTGCCCGAGGGCGGCGATTGAGCCGGGGCTGGCGTTGATTGACGTGAATGAGGTCAATGCGTTGGTCGGCGCTCGATTGATTACCCCGGGCCCCGACGGGTTGTACACGGCGATGTTTCGCGGACCGGTCTGCGTAGTGGCGGCGTTGCTGGGGTTTTCTCCGGCTCAGGGCCGGGCCATCAGCGAGCTGACCGCAGACTTTGTCGCCTGCCTGTCGCCGCTCAGCGATCAGGCACAACTGAACACCGCCCATGTCGCGGCGGAACAGCTGAAGGGTTATTTCATCGAGCTTCTGGACGATCCGAGCAATCGAAGCGCCCTGCTCGCCGGTATCCGGCAGCGTTTCGCGGTGACATCGACCGATTCTGAAAGCTTGATCGCCAACCTGATTGGATTGTTCTCCCAAACCCATGAAGCCACTGCCGGGCTGATCGGTAATGCGCTATTGGCGTTGAGGCGAAACCCACAGTTGAATTCGGCTCAAGTTGACGAGCTGATCTCTGAAGTCCAGCGCTTCGACCCGTCGGTGCAAAACACCCGCCGCT
This sequence comes from Pseudomonas sp. TE12508, assembly GCF_056279485.1. Taxonomy (NCBI): domain Bacteria; kingdom Pseudomonadati; phylum Pseudomonadota; class Gammaproteobacteria; order Pseudomonadales; family Pseudomonadaceae; genus Pseudomonas; species Pseudomonas sp. TE12508. The sequence continues at coordinate 93,981 of NZ_JBWCCN010000014.1, forward strand.
TCGTCGCCGCGCCGTGTGAAATTGACGGCGTGAACCTGAGCCCCGGCGACGTCATCCTGGTGCTGCTGGCCTCGGCCAATCGCGATCCGCAGCTTAATGATGATCCCGATGCGTTTTTGCTCGATCGCCCGAACCGTCGCAGCTTCACGTTCGGGGCGGGCCGGCATCAATGCCCGGGACAGGTGCTGGCCTTAAGCATTGCCCGTGCGACGCTGGCTGAGATCCTGGCGATGCAACCTGCTTTGGACCGGTTGACCTGGCACTACCGCCCTTCCCTTAACGGGCGCATTCCTCTCTTTGCCTGAAAGACACTTCAAGCATTGCGATATTCGACCGTCAGGTGAGACAACTCATGAACCGGCGCCAGACGTTCGCGAATGGCGTCGGCACTGACACCCGCCGCGGCCACGACGCTGACAATCGCCGCCCGCGCCTGAGGGCCGACTTGCCAGACGTGAAGGTCACTGATGCGAACATCGTCCGTCGACTCGAGCAGCTCACGAATTTCGGCGGCGACGTGCTCATCGGTGGTATCCAGCAACACTGCGGCGCTGTCACCCATCAAACCGTAAGCCCATTTCGCAATCACGATGGCGCCGACAATGCCCATCACCGGGTCCAGCCAGACCCAGCCCAGGTAGCGCCCGGCCAACAATGCCACGATGGCCAGCACCGAGGTCAACGCATCGGCCAGTACATGCAAATACGCCGAACGCAGGTTGTTGTCGTGATGGTGGCTGTGATCGTGATGATCATGGCCGTGATGTCCATGATTGCCCGACAACAGAAACGCACTGACGATGTTCACCCCCAGCCCCACCACCGCAATCACCGTCGCTTCGGTGAAGGCTACGGTGGTCGGTTGAAACAGTCGCACGATGGATTCGCCAGCGATGCCGATCGACACCAGGCCCAGCACTATGGCTGAAGCAAAACCCGCCAGGTCCCCGACCTTGCCGGTACCAAAACTGAAGCGCGAATTGTTGGCATGTCGTCGAGCAAAGCCGTAGGCCGCCGCCGCAATGCCCAAGGCCCCGGCGTGGGTCGCCATATGAAAGCCGTCCGCCAGCAACGCCATGGAACCGGTGATGTAACCGGCGGCAATTTCGCCAATCATCATCACAAACGTCAGCGCCACCACCCACAACGTGCGGCGGGCGTTTTCATCGTGGGCGGCCCCTAGAAACAGGTGGTCGTGGGTAAAGTGCGAAGTTTGAGGTTGCAGAGTCATGGGGCTGGCCTCTATTTCGAGTAACGGCGGATGGCTTGCAACAAGTCCTCAACGCCTTCGGCGCGTGCTTCATCGCTGAGCCCGGGACGCGCCACATGCTCACGAGCGTGGGCGTCGATGAACTGATCCATCAGACCATTGACCGCACCGCGGATCGCCGCGACCAAGTGTAGGGTTTTGGCGCACTCGGCGTCGGACTCCAGCGCCCGTTCAACCGCCTGAACCTGGCCGGCAATACGCCGGACGCGGTTGAGCAGGTCGTCTTTGTGTTCGTGGATGTGCGACATACATATACCCCCCACCCCTATATGGCGGACATGATTGCCAATGCTGCCGGGGTTAGCAAGTCAGGTGGACCGAGTCATCGTTCATCGCGGGCAAGCCACACTCCCACAGGTTCAGCGCAAACCCTGTGGGAGCGGGCTTGCTCGCGAAGACGGCATGACAAACGAAGCATCACTTGAGGCGTGCGCAACAGGCTACAGCGCCTTGCGTCATTGCCTACAACTACGCCAGAATCCGCCGGCTTGTGCGCCTTGGGGGCCGTCGGTAACTTGATTCCCGTCACTGAATGGTCAGTGATCGGGTTTAGTCGCTCGGTAGTCTTCACAAGCAGCATGCACTCCATTCAGTCGGGCGTACCTACGCCTGCGCTCAATGGCAGCTGTACGCAGGGCGCCTTCGGGCGCGCCGGTAATTGCTTGTGTCCCCGGTCGACTAACCTGCGTACAGCTGCCACCCTCTCGTTTAGTCGCAAGGTGGTGTCAGCATCACTTAAGGACTAACAAGCAATGTTCAAACACACTCCAAACCCTCCTGAATCAGAAGCCGAATCGGTTTCGCCCAAGCCCCCACGCAAACCCAGCACAATGTTTGTCGTCGCACCCGACATGGATACCGAAAGCTTGCTGGCCAATGCCTGCGAATCACTGGCATCAGCCAGTGTCATGATCAGTGATTTCGCAACCCTTCTGGAAGGCCCACATCGCAACACAGTGCTGGGGATTCAGCAGGTCATCATGCTCGGCGAACTGGCCGTGGCCCGGGCACTGGACAACATCGATCCGCAGCAATAGCCGATGGTCTGTGACGAGGGAGTCTTGCTCCCGCTCGGGTTCGCAGCAGCCGCAAAACTGGCGAGCGGAGATTACCTGACACACCGCATTCACGGGTTTTAGGGCCGCTGCGCAGCCCAACGGGAGCAAGCTCCCTCGCCACAGAGGGGAGTAAAAATGTGAGCTTTCTTTACCAAGATCCAACAATGAGCCACGAGGAAGCGACAACGCTTCTAGCTAGCGACGTAGAAACCAACGTTATCGCCGCACTGGTTTCTATCGGGTTGAATGAGCAAGACAGGATTTGGGCTCAGAACACCTGCCTGAAATACCTCGAGAGTGAGTCCGAATCGGTTGCAGCAGCTGCCATCACCGCGCTCGGTCACATCGCCCGTAGACAGGGTGATCTGGATTTGGGTGCTGTACTCCCGGCCCTTGAAAAAGTGAAGGAAAAATTCCCCTCCCTGGAAGGGACTGTGGCGGACACCCTTGATGATATTGAGGTATTCACCTGACTTGCCGTTTAGCAAAAGAACACTTTTTCCGCGAACCGAACACTGAACTGTGGCGAGGGGGCTTGCCCCCGTTCGGCTGCGCAGCAGTCGTAAAATCGGCGCATGCAGTCATGCCTGAAGAACTGCGATAACCGGACTGGGGTCGCTGCGCAACCCAACGGGGGCAAGCCCCCTCGCCACAGCTCTCACAACCATCAATCATCCCGCGTCAGCACTTCCAGCAATTCAATCTCGAAAATCAGATTCGAATTCGGTGTAATCGCGCCCATCGTCCGCTCGCCATAGGCCAGATGCGCCGGCACCAGCAGCTTGCGTTTACCGCCGACCTGCATACCCATGATCCCTTGATCCCAGCCCTTGATCACCCGTCCCGTGCCAATCACACACTGGAAAGGTTTTCCCCGGCTGTAGGAAGAATCGAATTCAGTACCGTCTTCCAGCCATCCTCGATATTGAGTAGTGATCAGCGCGCCTTTGACAGCGGCTTTGCCGTCGCCCACTTCAAGGTCGATTACCTGCAATTCATCATTCATTACATTCACTCTAGTGTGCGCTTGCCCGAACAAGCTTCATGGGCGCCGTTTTCCCAGAAATGCGGACTATTGGCAACCGTTTCGCTCTGTATCGGGCAGTGGCCGTGAACTAATAGACCCGCCACCTCCTCCCACGGTTCGGGCTAAACGCAGTGGGAACAATCAGTATCGGTTGGGCGAGCAGACGGTGAGCCGGGTCTGACGCAGGCGCCACGGCGCCCTACCAGAGAGCAATGTCGTAGGTGAAATAGATCCGATTGCTGTCACGTCCACGCGCGAAGTCCGAACGGTAGACATAGTTGCGCAGCTTCACGCCAAGCCCCTTGAACGTGCCGCTCTGGACCACATAGGCCAGTTCCGTGTCGCGTTCGGACTCTTTGATGTTGGTGTCGGACTTGCCGTCGTTGCCTTTGAGATAACGGGTCATGAACGTCAGCCCGGGCACGCCCACCGGTGCAAAGTCGTAACCGTAACTGAGCATCCAGGTCTTCTCGTCCTCTTCGATGAACTTGCCGATGCCGACGTTGCTGAATGAGTACACCGTCGCACCGCTGATGTATGGCAACCCGGCGTCACCGCTGAGTTGTTGATAACCGCCGCCAAAGGTGTGCCCCGCCACCGCGTAGGACAGCTGACCGCTGAGCATGTCGTTATCGATTTTCGAGGCGTAGGCACGGCCCGCGTCATTGCTGCTGAAATAACGCAGGTCGCCGGTCAACACCCCGGGGCCCAATGGCAGATCGTGCTGGATGCCGGCAAAGTTCTGGCGATAGAAATTTTCCAGTTCACCATAGAAGTAACTCAGACGGGTGTTCTTGCCGAGTTTGTAATCACCGCCAGCGTAGGTGAAATCGCCACCTTTTTCGCCTGAGTATCCGTCAGGAACAATCGACACGCTGTCGGTGGAATCGCGCAGCTTGAATCGGTCCAGATGACCGCCAGTCAGGGTCAGGTTTTCGATGTCGGTGCTGATGACTTGCCCTCCCTCATAAGTCTGCGGCAGCAAGCGCGCATCGTTATAGATCAGTACCGGAGTTTTGGGCATCAGGGTGCCGTACTTGAGGGTGGTCTTGGCCAGTTTGACCTTGGCCGCAGCCCCGGCGCTGGCAAACTCATCGGCGGCGCGACCGTCATCGTGTACCGGCAACAGACCGGTGCCACTGCGGCCACGCCCGGAATCGAGTTTGACACCCAGCAAGCCCAATGCGTCGATCCCGAAACCGATAGTGCCGGGGGTGAAACCCGACTGAAAATCCAGCAGGAACCCTTGGGCCCACTCGGTGCGCTCACTTTTGGCAGTTCTGGCCGAACGCGCACTCAAGCCATGTTCATCGCGAAAGTTTTCGTTGAAATAGACGTTGCGCAGTTGCAGCTTCAACTTGCTGTCGTCGATGAAATCACTCGCACCGGCAGTGGCCATCGGCAACACGCCCAGAAGAGGAAGAAGAGCCCCGCGAGTCAGAAAATGGATCATGTCGAACTACTCATATTGTTGTTTTAAGGATGCACGTGGCCGCGCACCCGTCATCGGGAGCGTGGAGTTCTATCAGCGGCGAGTCAGGGGTGAATCAGGAGAACAGCGTCAAGGCACCGGTCAGCAGAGCCAGCGCGGTGAGCACCAGGGAGGTGAGCACCGCCCATTTGACGGTGGCGCGCTGGAAGTCGCCGATGTCGCGATCGACCATCCCCACCAGCAACAGGGTCGAGGCCACCAGCGGGCTCATCAGGTGCACCGGTTGGCCAAGAATCGACGCCCGGGCGATTTCCACCGGATCGATCCCATAGGCCGCCGCCGCGTTGGCGAGGATCGGCACCACACCGAAGTAATAAGCATCGTTGGACAGCACGAATGTCAACGGCATGCTGGTGATCGCCACCACCAGCGGGAACAGGTGACCCCAAGACGGTGGAATCCAGTCCACCAGGGTTTGCGCCAGGGCGTCGACCATTTTGGTACCGGAGAAAATCCCGGCGAAAATACCAGCCGCGAATACCAGCAGCACCACGGTCATGGCGTTGCCGGAGTGGGCGAGAATGCGCTCCTTCTGAATGTCCAGCTGCGGGTAGTTGATCATCAGCGCCAGCACGAAACCGATCAGAAACAGGATCGCGGAATGCATGATCCCCATCACCAGCGCGACCATCACCGCAGTCACCAGCAACAGGTTGACGTAGGCAAGTTTCGGGCGCTTGTGCGGCGTATCCTCAAGAATCGCTTTGATGTAGCAATCACCGCCACCGCTCTGCAGTTGGGTATTGCCGATGCGTTTACGCTCGGTGCGGCCCAGCAGGAACGCGGTGAACACCACCCACGCGGCGCCACCGACCATGGTCGGCAACAACGGAATGAAGTACGCCCCGGCATCCAGCCCCAGCGCGGCAATCGCCCGGGTTGCCGGGCCGCCCCAAGGGGTCATGCCGCTCATGATGCTCAGTGACAGCATGGCGATGGTCGCCAGAATCATCGGGTTCATGCCGATGCGCTTGTACAACGGCAGCATCGCCGCGCAAGTGATCATGTAAGTGGTCGTGCCGTCACCGTCCAGGGCGACAGTCAGCGACAGCAGCGCAGTGCCGACCGCGATTTTCATCGGGTCACCGTTGACCCGTTTGAGAATCTTGCGGATCAGCGGATCGAACAGCCCCGAGTCGATCATCAAACCGAAAAACAGAATCGCGAACAGCAGCAGCGCCGCCGACGGTGCGACCATTTTCAGGCCATCAAGCATCATTTTGCCGGTAGTCCCACCAAAACCGCCGATAACCGCAAAGACGATCGGTACAACGGTCAACGCAACGATCGGTGACAGACGTTTGGTCATGATCAGAAAGGTGAACACAACCACCATGGCCAAGCCGAGTAAGGCAAGCATAAGGCAACTCTCTTGTTGTTATGGATTGTGTGGCCGACGCGCAGGCGAACGACTCCGAGCCCGCCAGGCGACGCGATCGGCGACGCCCGGCAGCAGGTAGTAAAAAGGTTAGTTTTTGCAGCGCTTACGCAGTACTAAATGTGCGTGGTGGTTCCGACGCGATCCCAGGTTTGATCGCCATCCGGGACAGCCGGTTTTTTACCGTCCAGGGTATCGAGCAGGACCTGACGGTCGCAGGCGTTCTCCGAGATAGAGATCACCACAGTCGCCACGGCGTTACTGGCCAGACTGGTCAAGGCCCGTGCTTCAGACATGAAACGGTCGATCCCGATCAACAGCGCCAGACCAGCCAGCGGAATGTCATGGATCACCGTGAGCGTGGAAGCCAGCGCCACGAAACCGCTGCCAGTCACCCCCGCCGCGCCCTTGGACGACAGCAACATGATCGCCAGCATGGTCAAGGTTTGGGTCATGGTCAGATCAATGTTGCAGGCCTGGGCAATGAAAATTGCCGCCAGAGACAGGTAGATCGCCGTGCCATCGAGGTTAAACGAGTACCCCGTCGGCAGCACCAGCCCGACCACGCCTTTGCTGCATCCCAATGCCTGAAGTTTCTCCAGCATGCGTGGCATGACCGGCTCGGTGGAGGAAGTCCCCAGCACCACCAGAAACTCTTCGCGCAGGTAACGCAGCAGCTTCCATAGGCTGAAGCCGTGGGCGCGGCAAATGCTCCCCAGTACCACAAAGACGAAGAAGGCGCAGGCGACGTACAAGGTCATGATCAACTTTGCCAGCGAACCCAGCGAGGTGATGCCGTACTGTCCGACGGTGAACGCCAGTGCCCCGAAGGCACCGATCGGCGCAAAACGCATCAAGTAGGAAAAAATCTTGAAGACCATCTGCGATGCCGCTTCCAGTACATCGAGCACTGGCTTGCCACGGTCGCCCAGGGAAGACAGGGCGAAACCGCACAGCACCGCGATAAACAGCACCGGCAGCACTTCACCTTTACTGAACGCACCTATAAAGGTGTCAGGGATGATGTGCATGAAAAACTCGACCACCCCAAGCTTCGCCGCAGACTCGGTGTACTGGGATAGACCTGCCGTACTCAATTGGCTCGGATCGATGTTCATGCCCACGCCCGGCTTGAACACGTAGACCGCGACCAGGCCTATGAACAGGCTGATCACCGTCAGCCCGAGAAACAGCAGCATGGTCTTGCTTAGCAAGCGGCCAAGGGAGCGTTTGTCGTTCATCCCGGCGATGCCGGTGACGATGGTGCAGAACACCACTGGCGCAATCATCATTTTGATCAGCTTGATGAAGGCATCACCCAACGGCTTGAGGGCAATGGCCTGCTGAGCCCAGAAGTGCCCGACCACGACGCCCAGCAGCACGGCGCAGAGGATCTGGAAGTAGAGCGATTTAACAACTTTCATGGCATCACCCATTTTTAGAATTGTTCTGATGCAAAAACGACAGTGACTGCGCGGGAAGACTACCCGGCGAGCCGTTGTGAAACCGGGGCATACACAAAGCCGGAAAACAGTCTTCGCGCGGTACGAACAACAGAGGCGCGGATTGTGTCACCGTTTTTACCGGTGTAGGACAACACGACATCGATGCCGCCGCTCGGGTGCTCGATCCGCACCTGTTGCAGACGCGTCCCACCGGTATTACCGAGCATTTGCGCAACCACACTGCCTTCGCTGACGCATGCCGTGGCCAGACCGATGGAACCGGTAATGGCCAGTGCACGGTGGCAGTTATGCGGCATGAAGTAGCGAACCTGCAACGTGCCACCGGCCTTGGCCGGTGCAACCAGCACAGGCTTGGGAATGACCTTGTCGCTGACGTCGCCCAGCCCCATGGCCACGCCGGCCCGCAACCGCAGAGCTTCGAGACGGTGCATAAAGTCTCTGTCGGCGTCCAGCTCGGCCGGAGATTCGTCGCCGCGTTTGCCCAGGTGACGCGCCTCGATGATCAGCATCGGCATGGCCATGTCGATGCAGGTCACCGGAATGTCGTCGAACCAGTCCTGGGTGCTGCCGGTTGGAAACAGCTTGCCGGTCTTGCTGCCCGCTGCGTCAAGGAATGTCAGTTGAACCGGTGCCGCGCTGCCTGGCACGCCATCGATGGCGGTGTCACCTTCATAGCTGACTTTGCCGTTTGGTGTCTGCACGTCAGAGGTAACGAAGGTGCCGGTGTTGAGATTGCGAATCCGCACGCGGGTCAACTCACCGACCGCCTTGACCAGGCCCTGCTCGATGGCAAACGGTCCGACCGCACAGAGCATGTTGCCGCAGTTCGGGGCGGTATCCACCCGACGCTGGGACACCATGACCTGAACGAACAAGTAATCAACATCGGCATCGGGATGTAACGAAGGGCTGACGATGGCGACCTTGCTGGTCTGCGGGCTGCCGCCGCCGATGCCGTCGATCTCCAGTTCGTGGCCGGAGCCCATCACAGCGAGCAACAGTTCATCGCGTTCTTCAATCGAAACCGGCAGATCCCAGGCGAGAAATACCGGTCCCTTTGAGGTACCACCGCGCATCAGCACACAAGGAATTCGTTGCATGGCCACTAACTCTTGTTAATCAATCGGGGTAATTGATGTCTTGCAAACAAGAGTGACAGGGAAGTAATTGTGTTTCCAATGCAAAGATCGGAGCAATTATTGCGTTTCACAAAAGAAAGTTTTAACGTTCAGAACGCAGTTCAACGCCCTTTCCCGACGAGATAAAACATGGAATATGAGCTCCAGGACATTCGATCTTTCGTGAAAATCGCCGAATTGGGGAGTTTTCACGAAGCTGCCGATGCACTGCATCTGTCGCAACCAGCCTTGAGTCGACGGATAAAAAAACTTGAGGAGGGTTTAGGGACTACGTTGCTCGATCGCACCACGCGCAAGGTCAGCCTGACTAGCGTCGGCCGCGACTTCCTGCCCAAGGCTCGTCGATTACTGGATGACTTCGACGATTCGATCCTGAACATCCGTGAGCTGGCCGAACGGCAAATCGGCCAGGTGACCCTGGCCTGCATTCCAACCGCTGCGTTTTACTTCCTGCCGTCGGTGATTCGTCTTTACAACGAGCGCTACCCGAAAATCCGCATCCGTTTGCTCGACCTCAGTGCCAATGAAGGGCTCGAAGCAGTGTTGCGGGGGGAAGCCGACTTCGGCATCAACATGATGAGCGGCCAGCACCCGGACATCGAATTCGTTTCACTGGTCAATGAACCCTTCGTCCTGGCCTGTCGTCGTGACCATGAGCTGGCCCAGCGGACGTCCGTGACCTGGTCAGAACTGAGCGATTACCGGTTGATCGGCGTCGGGCGCCTGAGCGGCAACCGCATGTTGCTGGACCACGCTCTATCGGGCCTGAGCTGGCGTCCGCAGTGGTTTTATGAAGTGCAGCATTTGTCCACCTCGCTGGGCATGGTCGAAGCCGGGCTTGGGGTTTCCGCCATGCCGAGTCTCGCGATGCCGGCGGCGGATCACCCGACACTGGTGAGCATCCCTCTGACTGACCCCGTCGTGAACCGGACACTTGGCCTGGTGTACCGTCGGGGCGCATCGTTATCGCCGGCGGCGGAGAAGTTCGTTTCGATTCTGCTCGAACAATGGCCCCACTGAGCCGTGGAGCTCGATAACAACCTGGTTGCTGACTGAATGGACGCCAGCCTTTATCCTGACGCCCCCGCTGAAAATCGGGCGAGCGCCGCTCTCGCCTGCCCCACCCAGGAGTTTCGCCATGCCCCACGAAGGCAACCTGTTACAAGCCGCTGTCGTCTTTTTATTCGCGGCGGTGCTCACCGTCCCCTTGGCCAAGCGCCTGCAATTGGGGGCGGTGCTGGGTTATCTGTTTGCCGGGGTGATCATCGGGCCGTCGGTGCTGGGTTTGATCGGTAACCCGCAAAGTGTCAGCCATATTTCCGAACTCGGAGTGGTGTTGTTGCTGTTCATTATCGGCCTTGAGCTGTCGCCGCGACGCTTGTGGGTGATGCGTAAATCGGTGTTCGGCGTGGGCCTGGCGCAGGTGTTGCTGACCGGTTCGGTGATTGGTGTGCTGGCGTTGTTCGTGTTCGGCCAATCGCTGAATAGCGCGATCGTTTTGGGTCTGGGCCTGGCGTTGTCGTCCACCGCATTTGGTTTGCAAAGCCTGGCCGAGCGCAAGGAACTGACCAGCCCTCATGGGCGGTTGGCGTTCGCGATTTTGCTGTTCCAGGACATCGCCGCGATCCCGCTGATCGCGATGGTGCCGCTGCTGGCCGGGGGCGATCACACCACCAGTGCCGCCGAAGATTTGAACCATGGCTTGCGGGTGCTGGGCAGTATCGCTGTGGTGGTGATTGGCGGACGGTACTTGCTGCGCCCGGTATTTCGGGTGGTGGCCAAAACCGGTCTGCCGGAGGTGTCCACCGCCACCGCGTTGCTGGTGGTGATCGGCACGGCATGGCTGATGGACCTGGTCGGCGTGTCCATGGCACTCGGCGCGTTCCTCGCCGGTTTGCTGCTGGCGGATTCCGAATACCGCCACGAGCTGGAAGCGCAGATCGAACCGTTCAAGGGACTGCTGCTGGGGCTGTTTTTTATCAGCGTCGGCATGGGCGCCAATTTGAGTCTGCTGCTGAGCGCGCCGGTCGTGGTGCTGGGGCTGACCCTGTTGCTGATCGCCATCAAGTTGCCGCTGCTATTCGTTGTCGGTCGACTGGCCGGAGGTTTGGGCAAGGTCAGTGCGATTCGCCTCGGCATCGTGCTGGCGGCCGGTGGTGAGTTCGCATTTGTGGTGTTCAAGATCGGTCGTGATCAGGGGCTATTCGAGCCGCGCCTGTACGACCTGCTGGTGCTGACGATTACCTTGTCCATGGCCGTGACGCCGCTGTTGTTGCTGTTGTGCGCCCGACTGGTCAGCCCCAAGGTTCAACCGGTGGTGGTGCCGGAGAAATTCCGCGAAATCGACACCGATACGCCACGCGTGGTGATTGCCGGCATGGGCCGGATGGGGCAGATCGTGGCGCGGATTCTGCGGGCGCAGAACATCAAGTTCGTCGCCCTCGACACATCGGTGGAAACAATCGAATTGTCCCGCAGCTTCGGCGGTGTACCGGTGTTCTATGGCGACCCGATGCGCCCGGAAATCCTCAGCGCGGCCAAGGTCGAGCAAGCGGAGTTTTTCGTGATCGCCACCGATGATCCCGACACCAACATCAAGACGGCCGAAGTGGTGCACAGGCTCTATCCGCACATCAAAATCATCGCCCGCGCCCGTAACCGTCAGCATGTGCACCGGTTGGTGGATGTCGGGGCGCAGGCGGTGCGGGAAACCTATTATTCCAGCCTGGAAATGACCCGGCGGACCTTGGTCGGACTCGGGCTGACGCAGGCCCAGGCGGATGCGCGGATCAAGCGCTTTACCCATCACGATGAACAGGTGCTGGAGGCCCAGCACGCGGTGTATGACGATGCGGCCAAAGTGATGCAAACGGCGCAGGAAGCGCGGGCGGAACTGGCAAAACTGTTTGAGTCGGATCAGTTGGAAGAGGAAGCGGGTAAGGTTTGAACCGGATCGTTCCCACGCTCTGCGTGGGAATGCCGCCATGGACGCTCTGCGTCCGCTCTTGAAATGTGACGCAGAGCGTCACGGGATGCATTCCCACGCAGAGCGTGGGAACGATCACTTGGCAAGGAACCCACAATGGCTGACCAGACCTCCCCCGCCCTGAAGGAAATCTTCAACGCCGAACGCCTCGCACACATCGCCACCGAGATGACTGCGGTCTATCCCGGGTTCGATGCCAAGGCCTTCCTGAAACTGGCCAGAACCGGTCTGGCGGAATTGTCAGTCATGCAACGCATGGCCCGCGTCAGCGAATGCCTGCACGCGGTATTGCCGCTCGGTTATGAAGAATCCCTCGACGTCCTGCGCGCCCTCGCCCCGCGCCTGAACAGCGCCTTCGTCAGTATGTTTTTGCCGCACTACGTCGCGACCTACGGCGCTCACACGTTCGATCTGTCGATGGACGCGCTCAAATATTTCACGGCCTTCGGCTCATCGGAATTTGCCATCCGGCACTTTCTGCGCGGCGATATCGAACGCTCACTCAAGCTGATGCAAGACTGGTCGCTGGATGACAACGAACACGTCCGGCGCCTGGCCAGCGAAGGCAGCCGACCGCGCCTGCCATGGTCGTTCCGCCTGGAACAGGTCCAGGCCGACCCGACACTGGCGGCAGCGATCCTCGACAATCTCAAGGCCGACAACAGCCTCTACGTGCGCAAATCCGTGGCCAACCACCTCAACGACATCACCAAGGATCATCCCGAGTGGGTGCTGGCGCTGATCGAGGGCTGGTCGCTGGACAACAAACACACGGCGTGGATCGCCAGACACGCTCTGCGCAGTTTGATCAAACAGGGTAACAAGCGAGCGCTGGCAATCATTGGCGCGGGCGGCAAGCCCGAGGTTGAAATCATTGACGTGAAGGTTGAGCCGGCGGTGATACGTCTGGGTGAGAAAATCACCCTGTCTTTCAGAGTGAAGTCCACGGTCCCGGACAGTCAGCGATTGGTGATCGATTACGCTATCGATTATGTCAAAGCCAACGGCAGCACCTCGGCAAAGGTGTTCAAACTTAAAGCCCTCACGCTGTCCGACAATGCCAGCGAAGCCATTAGCCGCAGTCAGCACATCAAGGAACTGACCACCCGCAGGCACTATGCCGGCCAGCACGCGGTGCACATTCTGGTAAATGGCGAACGCTTGGCCAGCACCCAATTCCGAATTATCGCTGACGCTCATTGACACCCACACCAGAGCCACCCGGCAGCATGCGCGCAAGCGTGTTGTCACGGACCCAGTAGTGATGGAACAACCCCGCCGCTGCGTGCAAACCAATCAACCAGTAGCCAGTGCTGCCGAGCCATTCATGCCAATGCTTGAGTTGCTTGGCCAGATCGGGATCAACCGCAACCGGCGCCGGCAAGAAAAAGCCGAAATACGGCATCGGCTTGCCCCCGGCGGCCAGCATCAACCAGGCCAATAGCGGCGTAGCAATCATCAGCCCATACAGCGCCAAATGCATGAGGTGCGAGACGCCGGTCTGCCAGGTGGGCGGGGCCGGGGTAATCGGTGGCCGGGGCGTGAGGCGCCCGAGCAAGCGAACCCAGACCAGCGCAAAAATGCTCAACCCGATTACGCCGTGCAACCCCAGAAACAGGCCCCTCAAGGCATGCCCACGGGGCAGCAATCCTTTGATCTCGATGCAACCATAAACGCCGACGAACAGCGCCAGCATCAGCCAGTGCAAGGTGATCGAGAGTTTTCCATACCGGTGTACTGCTGAATCTCGGGTCATACGGGGCCTCGTGAAGATCGGTGGCGGCTGCCGACTCATTTCGTACAGCCGGGATCCGGTTTCGTCGAACCGACCGGCGCCACCCTGCCCGTCCAGTCTTAAGACAATCTGAAGGTCCACCTTCAGACTCCGTTAAGAATTGCCTTTGATACTCCTCCCGAACTTACCCAGGGAGGCGTTCTTGCCCATGCCCGATTTCGACTGGAACATCCCTCTGCCCCTGCACTTCGGTCAAGCCGAAACCCCGCAGATGAGTCTGACCAGAGCCTTGCTGGACGATCCTCAGCGTCCGGGTTTCGAAGCCTTTATCCAGCAGCGTTTTCGAAAGGCCCACGGCGCCGACATCCGCCAGTTCATGCCGCAGCTGTTCGGCATGAGTGATGCGTCAGGCACGCTGTGTGCGGTGGCTGGCGTACGACTGGCCGGTGCCGAACCCTTGTTTCTGGAGCGTTATCTGGACGAGGCGATTGATCCGCTGATCAGCGACGCTGCCGGTCAACCCGTGGACCGGGCCGGTATTGTCGAGGTCGGTAACCTCGCCGCCAGCGATACCGGCAGTGCGCGCCTGAGCATCATCGCCATCACCTACCTGTTGGCCATGGGCGGGCTGGAATGGGTGGCGTTCACCGGCAACATCGGTCTGGTGAACAGTTTTCATCGCCTGGGCTTGAAGCCGGTGACGCTCTGCGCCGCCGATCCTGCGCGGCTGGGCGACGACCGCCACCTCTGGGGCAGTTATTACGAGAGTCAGCCATGGGTGCATGTCGGCAACATCCGCGCCGGTTTCATCCATTTGCGCAATATCGGTCTGTTCAATCGCCTGGGGTTGCCGACGTCCCTTGAGGAGTCCAGCCATGTCGCCTGAAATGGAGCGGTTCAAGCAGACCCTGCGCAGTCATGCCGAGCGCAAGACCAACGCCATCGCCTTGTGGGGCGATCAGTTGAAACTGGACTACGCCACGCTGTACGCCGAGATCATGTATCGCCAACAGCGTCTGCGCGATGAGCACGTCAAAGTGGTCGCGCTGGCCCTGGACAACGGCACCGAGGCGATGCTCTGGGACCTGGCCGTCCTGTTCGAAGGCCTGACCTGCCTGACGTTGCCGCCCTTCTTCAGCCCGGCACAACGCAGTCATTGCCTGCAACAGAGCCAGGCGACACTGGTGATTGCCGAACCGGAACTGGAAGCCGAACTGCAGGCGGCCGGCTACGAGAAGACCGGCGAATTCTGGCGTCGCCCCTTCAGCGGCCCGAACCTGATACCCGAAGGCACCGCCAAACTGACCTTTACCTCAGGCACCACCGGCACGCCCAAAGGCGTGTGCCTGAGCGCCGAGAGCCTTTTGCGGGTGGCCCGTGAGCTGGATCAGGCAAGCAAACCCACCGATCCACGGCATCACCTGGCGCTGCTGCCCCTGGCGATTCTGCTGGAAAACCTCGGCTGTTACGCCGCGCTGTATGCCGGCGCGACCTTGAGCGTACCGAGCCAGAAAACCCTGGGCATTCAAGGTGCCAGCGGTGTCGATGTGCCGCGGCTGTTGGGTTGTCTGGCCGCCCGAAAACCGGAAAGTCTGATCCTGGTGCCGCAGTTGCTGCTGATGCTGGTCAGCGCCGCCGAGCAAAAAGCGTTCAACCCTCAGTCGTTGCGTTTTGCCGCCGCGGGCGGTGCGCGGGTTTCCGAAGAATTATTGCATCGCGCCCAGCGCATCGGCATTTCGGTCTACGAGGGTTACGGGTTGTCGGAGTGTTCCTCGGTGGTGTGCCTCAACCGCCCGGGCGCGCGCCGCCCTGGTAGCGTTGGCCGGCCCCTGCCCCATGTCGAGATTCGCCTGGCCGATGATGGTGAAGTGCTGGTCAAGGGCTCGACCCTGCTCGGCTACTTGGGGCAAGCGCCCTTCGGCGATGATTGGTGGCCGACCGGCGATCTCGGCGAGTTCGACCCGGAAGGTTTTCTCTACCTCAACGGGCGCAAGAAACATCAGTTCGTCACCAGTTTCGGCCGCAACGTCAATCCGGAATGGGTCGAGGCCGAACTCACTCAGCGTCGCCACATCGCTCAGGCGTTCGTCTACGGCGAAGCGATGCCGAGCAACCACGCCCTGCTCTGGCCCCATCGGTCGGACTGCACCGATGAAGAGCTGGCCGCCGCCGTGGCCCAGGCCAACGAGGCCTTGCCCGATTACGCCCAGGTTCATCACTGGACCCGTCTCGATCAACCGTTCACCGCCGCCAATGGCTTGCTGACGGCCAATGGCCGACCGCGCCGCGACGCCATCGTCGAGCATTACCGGGCGCAGCTCACTGACTTCATTTTTTCCGAGGAATCCGCATCATGAGTTTTTTCGACACCCTGCAAGAAGCCACCCGGCAGGAACGCCACGAGTTGTTCAACCTGCCGATCATCCGCGATGCCCTTGAGGGTAAGGTCAGCCTGGAGAGCTACCGCGCCTTCCTCGCCCAGGCCTACTACCACGTGCGCCATACCGTGCCGTTGATGATGGCATGCGGCGCACGTCTGCCGCAGCGGCTGGAATGGCTACGCAAAGCGGTGTGCGAGTACATCGACGAGGAGTACGGCCACGAACAGTGGGTACTCGACGACATCGCGGCCTGTGGCGGTGACAAAGAGGCGGTGCGTGACGGTCGTCCATCGCTGCCGATCGAGTTGATGGTCAGCTTCCTCTACGACCTGATTGCCCGGGACAACCCGGTGGGCCTGTTCGGCATGGTCAACGTGCTGGAAGGCACCAGCATTGCCCTGGCCACCCACGCGGCCGGCAGCATCCGCGAGCGCCTGGCGCTGCCGGAAACCGCCTTCAGCTACCTGAGTTCCCACGGTTCGCTGGATATCGAACACATGCAGACCTACCGCCGGCTGATGAACACACTCCAAGACCCGGCGGATCAAGCCGCGGTGATTCATGCATCGAAGGTCGTTTACACGCTCTATACCGACATGTTCCGCGGCCTGCCCCGCGATGGGGAGAACCTGCATGCAGCTGCATGAAGCCCGTGTGGTTTTGACCGGAGCCAGCGGCGGTATCGGCCTGGCCATCGCCAGCGCCCTGTGTGCCAGTGGCGCGCGGGTATTGGCCGTGTCCCGGCACCGGGAGGCGCTGGAGCCCTTGCTCGAACGCTACCCGCTGCACCTGTGTTGGGTCGACGCTGACCTGACCGTCCCCGGCGACCGACGCAAAGTGCTGGCTGCGGGCGAAGCCATCGGTGGCATCAACCTGCTGGTCAACGCCGCCGGGGTCAACCACTTCGCCATGCTCGAACAGCTCGATGACAGCGAGATCAATGCGATGCTGGCGGTGAACATCAATGCGCCGATCTGCCTGACCAAGCTTTTGCTGCCGCTGCTCAAGCAAGCCGAGAGCGCCATGGTGGTGAACGTCGGCTCGACCTACGGCTCCATCGGCTACCCCGGTTACGCCAGCTATTGCGCCACCAAGTTTGCCCTGCGCGGGTTCTCCGAAGCCCTGCGCCGGGAGCTGGCCGACACCCGGATCAGCGTGCTTTACGTTGCCCCTCGGGCGACCCACACCAGCATGAACAGCCCGGCGGCCCAGGCGCTGAACGATGCGCTCAAAGCCAATGTCGACGATCCGCAAACTGTCGCTTCGGCGGTCATCCACGCGATTGCCGGTGACCGGCGCGATGTGTACCTGGGCTGGCCGGAACGCTTTTTCGTCCGCCTGAACAGTCTGTTGCCGCATCTGGTGGACCGTGGCTTGCGCAAGCAGTTGCCGCTGATCCGTCGCCTCAGTCAGAAGCCCGATAACGAGAGTCTCAAACCATGAAAAAAATCGTCACTTGCCTGCTGTTCGGGGTGTTGAGCCAAAGCGTCTGGGCGCTGGACGCCGCCGATCAGCAGCGCCTCAATGGCATTCAGCAAAGCTGGGCGCACATTCAATACGAATTGCCCGCCGAACAGCGCACCGTGGCCTTCGAAAAACTCGCGACCCAGGCTTCGGCGTTCACCCAGGAACGCCAATCCCTGGCCGAAGCGTGGATCTGGTCCGGCATTGTCACCAGCAGTTGGGCCGGAGCCCAGGGTGGCCTCGGCGCCTTGAGCAAGGTCAAGGCCGCCAAAGTTGACCTGGAAAAAGCCCTCGCTATTGATCCCAAGGCCTTGCAAGGCTCGGCCTACACCAGCCTTGCGGCGTTGTATGATCGCGTGCCCGGCTGGCCCCTCGGTTTCGGCGATGCCGACAAGGCCGAACAACTGTTAAAGCAGGCCTTGCAGCTGAACCCGGCCGGCATCGACAGTCTGTACTTCTGGGGCGATCACCTTTACCGTCAAAAGCGCTATGGTGAAGCCAAGGACGCACTGCAAAAAGCCCTGCAAGCAACGCCCCGCCCTGGCCGGGAAAGCGCCGATGCCGGGCGCCGCAAAGAGATCGAAGCGTTACTGGTGGACGTGAACAAAAAACTCAACTGACAGGAGTCCGCGTGCGTTTATTACTGATCGAGGATGACGTGGCCCTCGGCGAGGGCATTCATCAGGCCTTGGGCCGTGAGGGTTACACCGTCGACTGGCTGCAAGACGGCAGCAGTGCCTTGCATTCGCTGCTCAGCGAGACGTTTGACCTGGCCGTGCTCGATCTCGGCCTGCCGCGCATGGACGGTTTGCAAGTGCTGCGTCGCCTGCGTGAAAGCGGCTCCAACCTGCCGGTACTGATCCTCACCGCCCGGGATGCCACCGAAGACCGCATCGCCGGGCTGGATGCCGGGGCCGACGATTACCTGATCAAGCCCTTCGACCTGGCCGAACTCAAGGCTCGCCTGCGGGCCTTGTTGCGACGCAGCGCCGGTCGCGCCCAAGTGCTGATCGAACACGCCGGCATCAGCCTGAACCCCGGTACCCAGCAAGTCAGCTATCAAGGCGAACCGGTGGCGCTGACGCCCAAGGAGTATCAACTGCTCCACGAATTGCTTTCGCCTCCGGGCCGGGTCATGACCCGCGATCACCTGATGCAACTGCTTTACGGCTGGAACGAAGAAGCCGAAAGCAACACCCTGGAAGTGCATATCCATCACCTGCGCAAGAAGTTTTCCACCGACCTGATCCGCACCATTCGCGGTGTCGGGTACCTGGTGGAGGAGCGTCGATGACTTCGATCCGGCGTCGCACCCTGACGCTGATCATCGGCCTGATGCTGACGGGCCTGGCGATCATCAGCGTGCTCAACCTGCACGACAGCAATCACGAAATTGCCGAAGTCTACGACGCCCAACTGGCCCAGAACGCCCGGCTGTTGCAGGGTGTGATGCGCATGCCGCTGGCCAGCAATGAACACGCCGAACTGTATCAAGCGTTCAACAAGGCCTTGAGTGAAGCGGTGCCGAGAGTCGATGGTCATCCCTATGAAAGCAAAATTGCCTTTCAGGTGTGGAATCGCAAGGGCGAAGTACTGGTGCACACCGCCAGTGCGCCCTCCTTCACGGCGCCGCCGACGAAATCCGGTTTCAGCGATGTGGTGGATCTGCACAACCGCCATTGGCGGGTGTTCATGCTCGAAGACAAACAGAATGATCTGCGCATCTGGGTCGGTGAACGGGACGACGTGCGTGCGGACCTGGTAGACCGGATCGTGCGTCATACCCTGTGGCCCAATGTATTGGGTAGCCTGATATTGGCGGCCATGGTCTGGCTGGCCATTGGCTGGGGGCTCAAACCCCTGGCCAATATGGCGCAAACGTTGCGGGCACGGCACAGTGGTTCTCTGGAGCCGTTGCAACTGACCCCGTTGCCCAGCGAACTGGAACCCATGCAGGCAGCGCTCAACCGCATGCTCGCGCAAATTCAAGAGGTGCTTGGCCGCGAACGGCGCTTCATCGCCGACGCCGCCCACGAATTACGCACGCCGCTGGCCGTGCTGCGGGTGCATGCGCAGAACCTGCAGGAAGCCGGCACGGAACAGGAGCGTCGTGAGTCCCTGGCGTTTCTGATTGCCGGGGTCGACCGCACCAGCCGCCTGGTCAATCAGTTGCTGACCATGGCCCGTCTCGAACCCAAAGCCGTGGCACCAGTGGAGCAAAGCATCGACCTGAGCGAAACGGTGCGCGCCAGTCTGGCCCAACTCACGCCCTGGTTATTGAGCAAGAACCTGGAGCTGGCCTTCGATGTCGCTGACCAGCCTTTTGAAGTGCTTGCCGACGCTGCCACCATCGACATCGCCCTGAACAATCTGGTCACCAACGCCGCGAATTTTTCGCCGGAGCATGGTGTTATCACTGTGCGATTGAGCCAGGAGGACGGGTTCTACAATTTGAGCGTCCAGGACCAGGGGCCGGGCATCGACGAAGCGGATCGCGCACGGTTGTTCGAACGTTTTTACAGCCGCGGAAATACCGGGGGCGCGGGGTTGGGACTGACCATCGTCAGCACCATTGCGACGCGGCTGGGTGGGCGGATTACGCTGGTCAATCCACCTGAAGGCGGGGTGCGGGCGACCCTGTCGATTCCTGATGGCCAGAACCACAACCCTGCGCAACGGACGTCCAATGGCTGAATGTCTGTGCGCCGAACGCAGGTTTGATCATGGTGAAACTCCTGATTGTTCATTAGGAGCTACCTGCATCACTTGCAGATGATAGGTGGCAGCTAAGTGCGGGTCTGCAAGGCCGGGAAACCAGGAACCCGGCAGATCCGAAGATCTCCCGCACAAAGCCGCCATTTCGCGGACATAAACGAGCGTCCTGTGGCAGGGCTATGCGACTGGTATTCCGACGGGCTTGCAGACCCGATCACTGATGAGCAGTGACGGAAATCAAGTTACCGAGCGAGCCCAAGGCGCACAAGCCGGCGGATTCTGTCTTACGCGTAGGCGGTGGCGCAAGGCGTTGTAGCCTTTGGATGGTAACTGCAAGCTTCATTTAAACGATCGTGATTTTTCTTGTTTAAATGGGCTGAGAGCGAGCTGTTGGTGGGTTGGGATGGGCCAGAGAATTGCAATCTGCGCCCTTCCCGCCTTACTCGAAAGCCTTCTCACTCACGTTTTAGCGCTCGCCAGATAATGCGCAACCAACGCATTGGCATGACCATGCCCCATACCGTGTTCAGCCTTCAGCCAAGCCACCATTTCCATATGTTTCTTGCCACTCACTGTTCCGAGCAGATCCAGCCAATGGTCGATTGGCTGGCCGTACTTTTTTTCAATTGAGGGGAAGTACGACGCCGGCCCTTTCACTTTTGTATCTTCGGTCATGCTGCAAGCTCCCTTGTTCGCGACAGAGTGTCGGTGGACGCTCCTTGTCTTCATCCCAAGAATTGAAGTCCAGGACGGCTGCGTAGTCCAGCGCAAACAAGCTCGCCGTTAATAAGCAATGATTAAAGTTATCGCGAAGCGCTCTAATGAACTGTCAGTTCTAACAGGTCACTTTCAGTTTGGCCGGGGCTAAGCTGCCCCCACTGGAATGAATTGAGGTGTTCATCATGTCCCGAAATCGTTACCTGTTGCCGCTGGGCGTTCTCTTGTTGGCAATGCTGCCGGTGTTCCGCGATGTTCAAGGCGGCCAGTGGATACCCTTACGATCCGAAGTGAACTTTCAATGCGACAACGGCGTCACGACGCGGGACTACAGCGTTTATGTTGTCGGTAAGAGTTAGGTGATTGGGATCCGACCAAAGCAGTAAGGCTCGCTCCTACTTCCTACTTCCTACCCTACATGGACCGGCAAGGTACTTTTCCCAGGCACGGACGACGGCAAAGATGTGGAATGGAAGTGTATCGTGCGCCACGAGACCATACCGACCGACGTGCAAAAGTGGCAGGACGATCCCAACAACATAGTGAAAGTGACTTTCACAATAACGAGTGTCGGCACGTTTTGAGGCGTGCGTGAACATATGGAAAAATGAATCTGACACTCTCCCAAGATCAAAAGATCGCGGCCTTCCGGTAGCTCCTACACCTCTCCCTTAGGAGCCGCAGAAGGCGGCGATTTTTTGATGTTTACTATCCCAGCAACAACCCCTGCTCGCGCTCACACAACTCCACCACGTAATCCCACAGCACCCGCAACCGCACCGACTTGTGCAGCTCGCGCCGCGTGCTGATCCAATAACTGCGCTGGATGCTTTCGTCCGGCAGCAACGGCACCAGCTCGGGATCGGCGCTGGCCATGTAACACGGCAACACGGCGATCCCCAGGCCCGAGCGGGCGGCCTGTTGCTGGGCGATGACGCTGGTGCTGTGAAAGACCACCTGGGGGTTGCGGCAGAAGCTGTTGAGGAACATCAGTTCCTGGCTGAACAGCAAGTCGTCGACGTAGCCGATCCACGCATGGCGACCGAGGTCTTCGCGGCTGCGCAGTGGTGGTGAACGGTCCAGATAGGCCTGGCTGGCGTAGAGCGCCAGGCGATAGTCGGTGAGTTTGCGGGTGACCAGCATGTCGGCGGCCGGGCGCTCCAGGTGGATGCTGATCTCGGCTTCACGGTTGAGAATGCTGACGAAGCGCGGCACCGCCACCAGTTCCACTTCCAGCCCTGGATAGCGTTCGAACAACCCGTTCATGCGGCTGGCGAGGAACATGATGCCCAGCCCTTCCGTCACCCCAACGCGGATCTTGCCCAGCGGCGCGGATGACTGGGTGATTTCTTCCTGAGCCAGCAGCGCGACATTTTCCATGGCTTCGGCGTGTTTGAGCAGCGCTTCGCCGGCCGGGGTCAGTTCGTAGCCCTGGGCATGCTGGACGAACAGCGCAGTGCCGAGGCTTTTTTCGATGGCTTCGATGTGCCGGGCCACGGTGGCGTGAGTGGTGTTCAAACGGCGAGCGGCCGTCAGCAAGCGGCCGCTGCGCTGCAATTCGAGAAAAAACCGCAGGTCATTCCAGTCGAACATGAACCATCCTTGACGTTATGCCGTTAATGACGCTGTTTAAAAACGCACAGCGGCTGCGCAAAAACTAACATTCTTTTAACGAAAGCTAACAACTAGGATGACCGACAACAAGAACAACAATACGAGGTCAGGGATGCAGACTTCCCTTGATGAATACGACTACATCGTGGTCGGCGCCGGGCCGGCCGGTTGTTTGCTGGCCAATCGACTGTCAGCCAACCCGCAGCATCGCGTGTTGCTGCTCGAAGCCGGCGGCCGCGATAACTACCCGTGGATTCACATCCCCGTGGGTTACCTGTTCTGCATCGGCAACCCGCGCACCGACTGGTGCTTCAAGACCGAAACGCAACCGGGCCTGCAAGGCCGCGCCCTGAGCTACCCGCGCGGCAAGGTGCTCGGCGGCTGTTCCTCAATCAACGGCATGATCTACATGCGTGGCCAGGCTGGCGATTACGACGGTTGGGCGGCCGAGGGTAATGCCGGCTGGGGCTGGCAAGACGTGCTGCCACTGTTCAAGCAAAGCGAAAACCATTTTGCCGGCGACTCGGAATTTCACGGCGCTGCCGGGCAATGGCGAGTCGAGCGGCAGCGGCTGTCGTGGCCGATCCTCGATGCGTTTCGCACGGCGGCCGAGCAAAGCGGCATCGCCAGCATCGATGACTTCAATCAGGGCGACAACGAAGGCTGCGGCTACTTCCAGGTCAACCAAAAGGCCGGAGTGCGCTGGAACGCGGCCAAGGCGTTTCTCAAACCGATCCGCCAGCGCGCCAATCTCACGGTGCTGACCGACGTCGAAGTGGACCGCGTGCTGCTGGAAAACGGCCGTGCTTCAGCGGTCAGCGCACGTTGGCAAGACCAGGCGAAAACCTTCAAGGCGCGCAAGGAAATCGTCCTGTGTGCCGGTGCCGTCGGTTCACCGGGCATTCTCCAGCGTTCCGGCATCGGCCCTCGCCCGCTGCTGCAAAAACTGGGCATCGGCGTTGCCCATGAACTGCCCGGGGTGGGCGGCAACCTGCAGGACCATCTGCAACTGCGGCTGATCTACAAACTTGAAAATGCCCGCACCCTGAACCAGATCGCCGGCACGCTGTGGGGCAAGATGGGCATGGGCCTGCGTTATCTGTATGACCGCAGCGGCCCGCTGTCCATGGCCCCGAGCCAACTTGGTGCCTTCGCCCGTTCGGGGCCGGAGCAGACCTCGGCGAACCTCGAATACCACGTGCAACCGTTGTCGCTGGAGCGTTTCGGCGAACCGTTGCACGCCTTCCCCGCCTTCACTGCATCGGTCTGCGATCTGCGCCCGCAAAGCCGCGGCCGAATCGACATTCGCTCTGCCGACCCACGGGAAGCGCCGCTGATTCAGCCCAACTACCTGAGCCATCCCGAAGACTTGCGAGTGGCAGCCGATGCCATCCGCCTGACCCGCCGCATTGTCTCCGCTCCCGCCTTGCAAGCGTTCAAACCGGTCGAGTATCTGCCCGGCGACAGCTTGCAGAGCGAAGAGCAATTACACGAAGCCGCCGCCCGGATAGGCACGACGATTTTCCACCCGGTGGGCACCTGCCGGATGGGCAACGATGCGCACGCGGTGGTCGACGCCGAGTTGCGCGTCCACGGCATCCCCGGCCTGCGCATCGCCGACGCCTCGATCATGCCGCGCATCACCTCGGGCAATACCTGTTCGCCGACGTTGATGATCGCTGAGAAAGCCGCGCAATTGATCCTCGAAACTACCGCCAACACCCCCACTGTGGGAGCGAGCCTGCTCGCGATAACGGTCTGACATCCAACATCTATGGTGACTGATACACCGCCATCGCGAGCAGGCTCGCTCCCACAGGGGATTGCACTCCAACAGGGATTGCAGCTGATTCGCGAGCATTGAGCATTACCCCAGCAAGGAACACGCAACACCAGTGGAACAACAAAAACAATCACTGTGAGGGATACCGATATGTCAGAACATGTTCAGCCCCTGGAAGCCGTCCGCAGCGCCGGCACCAGTCAGGAAACCCAGAAAGTCATCTTCGCTTCGTCCCTGGGGACGGTGTTCGAGTGGTACGACTTTTTCCTCTATGGCGCCCTCGCGGCGGTTATCAGCAAACAGTTCTTCGCCGGGGTCAACGACACCACGGCGTTCATCTTCGCGCTGATGGCCTTCGCCGCCGGCTTCATCGTGCGGCCATTCGGTGCGCTGGTGTTCGGACGCTTGGGGGACATGATCGGGCGTAAATACACGTTCCTGGCAACCATCGTCCTCATGGGGGTGGCGACGTTCTGCGTCGGCTTGCTACCGACCTACGCGAGCATCGGCATTGCCGCGCCGATCATCCTCGTGGTGCTGCGTATGCTTCAGGGTTTGGCACTGGGCGGTGAGTACGGCGGCGCTGCCACTTACGTCGCCGAACACGCACCGATGGGCAAACGCGGTTTCCACACCAGCTGGATTCAGTCCACCGCCACCCTCGGCTTGCTGCTGTCGCTGCTGGTGGTGCTCGGCTGCCGCTACTTCACCGGCGACCAGTTCGAAGTCTGGGGCTGGCGCATTCCGTTTCTGTTTTCGATCGTGCTGCTGGGCATCTCGACCTGGATTCGCCTGAGCCTGCATGAGTCGCCTGCGTTCGTGAAAATGAAAGAAGAAGGCAAGCTCTGCAAGTCGCCGCTGCGCGATTCTTTCGGCAAATGGGACAACCTCAAAGTGGTGCTGATTGCGCTGTTCAGCATCAACGCCGGGCAAGCGGTGACCTTCTACGCGGCGCAGTTCTATGTGCTGTTCTTCCTCACCCAGTTCCTGAAAATGGACCCGGCGCTGGCCAACAGTTTGCTGATCGTCAGCGTGATCATCGGCGCACCGTTCTTCATTTTTTTCGGCTGGCTGTCGGACAAGGTCGGGCGTAAACCGGTGCTGATGATCGGCCTGTTGCTGGCCACCGCGCTGTACTTCCCGATCTTCAAAACCTTGGCCCACTACGCCAACCCGGCCATCGACCTGGCCAGCCGCCAGGCCCCGATCACCGTGCTGGCTGACCCGGCCACCTGCACCTTCCAGTTCGACCCGGTGGGCAAGGCTAAATTTGATAGCCCGTGCGACAAGGTCAAAACCTTCCTGGTCAAACAGGGCCTGCCCTACAACAGCGAAGCGGCCCCGGCCGGCAGCGCCGTGCAGGTGAGCATCGGCGAGGTCAGAATCGATGGCTACGATGAAGCCGCCCTGCGCGGCGCAGTGACCCTGGCCGGGTATCCGTCACAAGCCGACACCCAGCTGATCAACAAACCGATGATCGTGGCGCTGATCGTCGCGCTGATCATCATCTCCGCCATGTGCTACGGCCCGCTGGCGGCGCTGATGGTTGAACTGTTCCCGACGCGCATCCGCTACACGTCCATGTCCCTGCCCTACCACATCGGCAACGGCTGGTTCGGTGGTTTCCTGCCGACGGTGTCGTTTGCCCTGGTGGTGTACACCGGGGATATTTTCTATGGGCTGTGGTACCCGGTGGTGATTACCGGGGTGAGCCTGGTGGTGGGGATGATCTGTTTGCGTGAGACGAAGGATGTTGATCTGGACAAGAACTGACGGTACGAACCTCTAGCGGAGGTTTCCTGTAAGAGCGGGCTTCCTGTGGCGAGGGAGCTTGCTCCCGCTCGGCTGCGAAGCAGTCGCAAGACGGCCACCATGCTCTATCTGAACTTCTGCGCGTTGACAGGTTTCGGGGCCGCTACGCGCCCCAGCGGGAGCAAGCTCCCTCGCCACAATGCTTTCTGCAAATCACGTATCGAGCACCTCAAACGTCACTTCTTCAGGATAAAACGCCACATACCCGCCAATCTGCGCAACCGACACCTTCGGATGCTCATAACTCCATACCGCATTGGCGCCTTCATGCCCGGGGATTTGCAGGCTGAAATAGCTGGCATCGCCCTTGTACGGGCAATAGCTGGTGTGGTCGGTGCGGGCGAAATATTGTTCGGCGATGTCCTCCCGCGGGATGTAGTACACCGGAGGATAATTGGCCTCATGCATGACCAGCGCCCGAGTGGATGACGCCACTTGAATGCCATGGAACTTCACCACCACGCAGCCGGGTTGAGGGCTGATGGCGATGGGATTACCGGGTCCGGGGGCTTTCATAGAGTAGGATCCTCTGTCGCTGCTGCGCTGTATCGCGATCCGACAGGTATACCTCATGTTTCGGTATCGCGACTGCTTCACAGCCGAACGGAGCATGCTTGGGCTACAGTGAGGCCCCAAAACAGCATGCCTCAACCTGGAGAGCAGCATGGACATTGCCAACATCCCCTTCGGCACCACCGACTGGTCGCAAATCGAACCCACCGAACACCCGGGTGAGACTGGCAGCGCCCTGTGGCGCACCCGGCAGTTCGGCGCGATTCGCGCGCGTATCGTCGAATACACGCCCGGGTATCTGGCCGATCACTGGTGCTCAAAGGGGCATGTGCTGTTTTGCCTGGAGGGAGAACTGCACACCGAACTGGAAGACGGTCGAGTCTTCGTTCTCACACCGGGCATGAGCTATCAAGTGGCGGACAATGCCGAAGCGCATCGTTCATCCACCGCCATTGGCGCCCGGTTGTTTGTGGTGGATTGACCGCTGTCATCAACCGCAACAGCTTAAGCTGTACATCCATACAGATAAAGATTGCTCCATCGCTCATCAGCCGCCATTCTGTGCACCTCTCGAACACTGATTGATGATGGTGGTTATGCAGCTGTACCTCTGTGAAAAACCCTCCCAGGCCAAAGACATCGCGGCCGTACTCGGCGCCAAGCGCCGGGGCGACGGCTGCTGGCTGGGAACGGGTGTCACGGTGACCTGGTGCATCGGCCATCTGCTGGAAACCGCACCGCCGGATGCCTATGACGCGCGTTACAAGCGTTGGGTGCTGGCGGATCTGCCGATCATTCCCGAAAAATGGAAGATGACCGTCAAACCGCGCACGGCCAGCCAGTACAAGGCGGTCAAACGCTTGCTCGGCGAGGCCAGTGAACTGGTGATTGCCACCGACGCCGACCGTGAGGGCGAGATGATCGCCCGGGAGCTGGTGGAACATTGCCGTTATCGCGGGCCGATCCGGCGGCTGTGGCTGTCGGCGCTGGACGATGCATCGATCCGCAAGGCACTGGCGGCGCTCAAGCCAGGGGCCGAGACGTTCAGCCTTTATCATTCGGCATTGGGGCGCTCCCGGGCCGACTGGCTGATCGGGATGAACATGAGTCGGCTGTTCACCCTGCTGGGGCGTCAGTCCGGCTATCAGGGTGTGTTGCCGGTCGGTCGGGTGCAGACGCCGACCTTGCGCCTGGTGGTGGATCGCGATCGCAGCATTGCCGATTTCGTCCCGGTCGCTTATTGGGCGATCGATGTGCAACTGCTGCACGACGGCACCGCGTTCACCGCCCAATGGCGCGCGGCCTCCGACGCTTGCGATGATCAGGATCGCTGCCTGAATCAGGCCTTGGCGCAACAGGCAGCCTACGCAATGGGCAACGCAGCAAGCGCTCGGGTGATCAAACTGCGCACCGAACGCATGCGCGAAGTCGCGCCTTTGCCGTTCGACCTGGGCACGTTGCAGGAAGTCTGCTCGAAGAAACTCGGGCTCGGCGCCCAGGAAACCCTCGACATCGCCCAGGCGCTGTACGAAACCCACAAAGTCATTACCTACCCGCGCAGCGACTGCGGCTACCTGCCGCTGAGTCAGCACGGTGAAGCCCCAAGTATTCTTGCTGCGCTGCGGCTGGCCGACCCGGCCCTGAACGCCTTGCACGATCACCTGGAGCCCCAGCGTCGCTCACGGGCCTGGAACGATGCCAAGGTCAGCGCTCACCACGGCATCATTCCCACTGCAGCGGCGAAAAATCTCGAGCGACTGGCAGGCAAACAACGGGCGGTCTACACCCTGATTCGTGCTCGTTACCTGGCGCAGTTCCTGCCCAACCATGAATACGACCGGACCCAGGCCGACTTCGACTGCGCCGGTGAAGCCTTGCGCGCGGTGGGCAAGCAGATTGTCGAGCCTGGCTGGAAACGCGCCCTGCCCGAGGCCCTCGCACCCGCCAAGGGCCGCGAAGCACCGGCACCACAAACACTGCCGGCACTGGCCGAAGGGCGTGACTGCGCGGTGGCCGATGTAAAGCTCAAGGACCTCTGGACCCAGCCGCCCAAACCGTTCACCGAAGGCGATCTGATCAAGGCGATGAAGAACGTCGCCAAACTGGTGGAAGATCCACTGCTCAAGCAAAAGCTCAAGGACACCACCGGCATCGGCACCGAAGCCACACGCGCCTCGATCATTCAGGGTCTGTTGGACCGCGGCTACCTGATCAAGAACGGCAAGGCCCTGGCGGCGACACCGGCAGCGTTCAGCCTGATCGATGCCGTGCCGCGCGCGATTGCCGATCCCGGCACCACGGCGATTTGGGAACAGGCCCTGGACATGGTGCAGAGCGGTGAAATGAGCCTGGAAGAATTCGTCACCAAACAGGCGGCGTGGATGAGCAAGCAGGTGGCACGTTGCGCCGGCCTGAACCTGACCATCAGCGGGCCGGCAAGCCCCGCCGGACGTGGCGCCACACCGTGGAAAAACAAACGCAAACCGGCCAAACGCAAGTCTTCGACCGGTGCCAAACGCGCAGCGAAACCGGGTTGACGCAAAGGCTCAGGGCGTGAAGAGGACATACACTGGCATCAGGCATCAGCCCCTGCTTTCTGAAAGGTACAACCATGACGACAGTCAGAAGCCAGCCCTCAATAGAACTGCACGCCGCTCAGCGCGACGAACTGGAAACTATCGAGAACCTGATGCAGTTCTACGTGTATGACTTCAGCGAATGGTTGCCGCTGAAACTCGGTGAACATGGCTTCTTCAACATCCAGCCCAAACAGAACTACTGGCGAAACCCGGCAACCAGGCCGTTTCTGATCAAGGTTGACGGCGAGCTTGCCGGTTTCGTGACCGTGGATAACGAAACCCATGTCGTCGGTGCGGAGTTCAACATCGGCTACTTTTTTGTCAGCCGCCGCTTTCGTGGCCAAGGCGTCGCGAAGTTTGTCGTCTCTGCCCTCTTGAACCGATTCCCCGGTCAATGGCAGATTTTCCACATCGATGCCAACCAGCCTGCGCGTCGGTTCTGGGCCAAGGTGATACCCGATCTCACGGGCTCAGCATTTACCGTGCATCAACTGGCAGTGGACGGCTACCCCTGCACCGTTTACCGCTTTAAAAGATCGCAGCCTTCGGCAGCTCCTACCCCGGCCCCGTAGGAGCTGCCGAAGGCTGCGATCCTGACGATTCCAGCACCGCCAAAGCTCTGCTGGTGCTAGCCACGCCGACTTTCTAATTCCAAAACCACTTTGTCCGACAATATGTAGTGAACAAAAATAATCACTACAAAACCGTTGACGCCTCCGATTTGCCCTTGCATGATGCAGACATCTCCCCGATCGGGAGTACAGGCAACACGTTTGAGCAAGCTCGTCTGACCGCCGAGCTGTTTTTCCCGGATACACGCTGCCCACAAGGCAGATTGAAGAAGCTGACCTGGCCTGAACGTCCAGTACAAAGGACGAGAAGCGCTGGCGATCAATCCTCATGAAGCTTGTGGCCGACCCTGAAAATGTCGGCAGTGGCCTCCAGGTTTTCGCTGCTTCTCTTCGTTGTGACGCTATTGCGTAGCAGTTATTCAACACGACTACATGCAACAGACGCGAGACCCCGTCGTATTGACGGCCGACCGCTGACGTCCTGGTTTCGGTGCCAGGGATCAACTAACCGATGGGCTACTTGTATTAGCGAATCAACTTTGAAAGATCACCAAATGGTCAAGGGGCTTACAATGAATCTGAACAATCAACCTACTATCGATGAACTGGCTCGCTTGTTCGCTGCGCAAAAAGACAGCCAGGACAGCCATATTCTGTGGATCAGCAAATCGGGCCAGGTCCATATCGACTGCCTGTCGCCCCATGCCCACGAAGAAGAGTTCGACCGGAACAACCAGAACCTGCTCGCCCGACTGAAGATGTACCGTCGCGGCCAGGGTTATGTCGGCAAGAAAGCCGCGGCCGACAAAGACTTCATCGGTAATGTGCTGCAAACGCTGAAACAGGCGTGGGCATCGATGCAGAACCAGAACGAAGTTCGGGTGATTGATCGGTTGTATTGATATCCCCCTCAGTAAAGAAAGAAGGCCCCGCTCGGAGTATCGAGCGGGGCCTTTTCGTTTGTTTCGTGCGCACCAAATAAAGCTATGGTTAACCGTATGTCCTGCTGGATCCCTGGAGGCTTGCGATGAACAGAATCCTGACATTCATAGTGTTGGCAATGGCCAATGTTGCCCACGCGAACACCCTCCCTGGCATTCCCTCATTCGATGTGGACTGCCCCGGTAAAGTCGTCGTCCATGCGGATCAGGACGGCCCGGTATTGATCAACAGTAAAGAGGCGGTAACCAAAGCCATCAACGATCGCCACTTCGAAGCCAGGGGTTCGGGCATCACGATCTCGATCATCCTCGCCGATGACGATTCGGTGACCGTGTCCTCCACCGGCAAGGCTCCCAATGGGCTGTGCCAATCAGTGGATGACTGACTTCGCCGACTCGACCGCAGCCGCGCCCAATACCAGATCCATGAAGGCCACCGACGCCGCACTGTGATAGTTGTTTTTGCGCCGAAGCAGCGCGGCCCCTCGGTTGGGCGCCGCCCCCTGCAGCGGAATTTTGCGCAATGCCCGTTCTGCGGTGGCGATGGGTTCCGGCAGGATGGTGGCCATCGGCGCGTGACGAATGACCTCCAACAGCGTACTCACCGAGTTCACCTCGATCGCCACTTTGGGCGTGATGTTCTGTTGCCGAAAATACCCGTCGATGGAGGATCGGGTGATGAAGTCCTGCGTTAGCAACGCGAAATCCAGTTGCGCCACTTCCTTTGGTGATAGCGGGTTCTGGCGCTCGTACAACGGATGACTGCGCCCGACCATCACGCCCAACGTCTCGACAAACGCCGGCAGGCACTCGATGTCGGGGCTTCTCACCGGGGTAAAGGCAATGGCGATATCCAACGAGTCATCGAGCAACCCGGCCTCGATGTCATCCATCGATAACTCGAAAATCTGCAGATGGATGTTCGCAAACTTCGCCACGTAGTCGCGCACCAACGGCCCCACCAGATACGCCATGAACGTTGGCGTCATGGCCAGTCGCAAACTGCCGCGGGACAAATCCTTCACGTCATGCAGCGCGCGTTTCCCTGCTTCAAGTTCCACCAGTACCCGACGGGCACTTTCGATATAGGCCAGCCCCGCATCGGTCGGCTTGACCGTGCGCGAGGTGCGGTCGAACAGGCTGACGCCGAGGGTTTCCTCCAGCTGCCGGATCTGCTGGGACAGCGTCGGTTGGGAGACATGCAACGCCTCGGCGGCGCGGGTGAAGCCGCCGTGGTCGGCGACTGCCAGCAAGTAGCGCAAATGTCGGAGCAGCATGGGGCACACCATCTATAGGCAAGACTTATGCGAAGCATTGTATATCGGTCTTGGACGCTATGGATCAATCGACCGAAGATGGCTGCACTTTCCAGCCACAACCGATAGGAGTCACACCATGCAACAGTCCCATGCTTACCAAGACCCGAGTCTGGCCCTGACCACTTCGATCCTCGATGCCAAGGCGCGCAAGCATCTGTCCTGGCAGGATCTGACCGATGGCACCGGCCTGGGCCTGGCCTATGTCACCGCCGCCCTGCTCGGCCAACATCCGCTGCCCGAAGCTGCCGCCAAGGTGATTGGCGAGAAACTCGAACTGGACGCCGACGCCGTGGCTCGCCTGCAGGTCATTCCGCTGCGCGGCAGCCTCTCGGGTATCCCGACCGACCCGACCATCTACCGTTTCTACGAAATGATCCAGATCTACGGCACCACGCTCAAAGCCCTGGTTCACGAGCAATTCGGCGACGGCATCATCAGCGCGATCAACTTCAAGCTGGACATGAAGAAAGTTGAAGACCCGGAAGGTGGTTCTCGCGCAGTGATTACCCTGGACGGCAAGTTCCTGCCATTGCGTCCGTTCTGAAATAGCCCGCACCAACTAATGCCAGTCAGTTAAGAATTTGAACACTGCCCCCTGTGGGAGCGAGCCTGCTCGCGATAGCGGCGGGTCAGCCAACATTGATGCTGAATGTACCGCCATCGCGAGCAGGCTCGCTCCCACAGGGATTGTGCCTAACTGACTGGCATTAGCCCCTTTCTCATTCATTGCAAGGAAGTCCGCCATGAAAGCCCTCATCGAAGGTTTATTGAAGTTCCAGAACGAAGCCTTCCCGCAACGTACCGACCTGTTCAAACACCTGGCCACCACCCAGCATCCCGGTACGTTGTTCATCACCTGCTCCGACAGCCGCGTAGTGCCGGAATTGTTGACCCAGCAAGAGCCCGGCGAACTGTTCGTGGTGCGCAATGCCGGCAATATCGTGCCCTCGTACAGTCCGCATCCCGGCGGTGTGTCGGCCACGGTCGAATATGCAGTCGCGGTATTGGGCGTGACGGACATCGTGATCTGTGGGCATTCGGACTGTGGCGCCATGACCGCCATCGCCCAGTGCACATGCATGGATCACCTGCCCGCCGTCAGTGGCTGGTTGCAACACGCCGAGTCGGCCAAGGTAATCAATGACTCCCGCCCTCACGCCAGCGACGCAGCCAAGGTAAGTTCGATGGTCCGGGAAAATGTCATCGCCCAACTGGCGAATATCCAGACTCACCCGAGCGTGCGTCTGGCCCAGGAAAAAGGCCGGCTGAATCTGCATGGTTGGGTTTATGACATCGAGACCGGCACCGTCGATGCGCTGGATGCCAGCCGGCGCAACTTCGTGTCTCTGGCCGAACATCCGGACACCTGTGCGGTGTATGGTCAAGCGGTCGAAGCCGCCTGAAGGTTTGGCGCAGCGTTACAAAATGGGCTGGCACGCGACTACGCCCGTCCACGGCTGCGAACAGGCATGACACTCACTGGATCACCATAGTCATTTGTCGTCTGACGAGGGTGGCCGACGCTCAGTGGTCTCTTCGGCATTCGGTGCTTCTGGAGAATGTCCTGGGGTGAACACGTGAGTGAGCAATTCGCTGGCATCGATATTGACGACACCAGGAACCGAACGGGCCAGAGCAACAGCCTGCTCACACTGCCTGTGAGTGTTGACGCGACCGCTCAATGCCACCGTGCCCGCATGGGTTTTGACATGGACATTCAGGCCGAGGGTGGTTTCGGCCAATGCCAGGGCAGACTTCACCCGGGCGGTAATCCACGTGTCGTGAACGACCGTTTCCAGACCATGAGAATAATGTTGAAAGGAATGAAGTTTCATGGCGCAACCCTCTCTGACGTAATCAGATGCGCTGTCCGTCCCCGCAGACACGGACACACATTAAGTATAGTGCGTGCCGTTGCCTGCGGTCGGGGGGCTGTCCCTGATGCCGGTAAGATATGAAGAGCGACGAATATCCTGTGGGAGCGGGCTTGCTCGCGAAGACGGCGGCACAGTCAACAATGATGTCGCCTGACACGCCGCTTTCGCGGGCAAGCCACGCTCCCACAGGTTTGCGCGGCTGTTCTGGAGTGCCGTCTCAGCGCTTGACCGACAGACTCGTCTGCGTCATGCGGCTACGGATGGTAAATACGCCATCCCCCGAGAGAATCGCGCTGCGCGCAAACAGGCGCCCACTCTCCCAGTTCGAAAGCCCCAGTTCCGGCTTGTTCAGCGCGTACTGACCGTCAACCCAGCGGGTAATCCCGTTGCCAACAAAAGGCGCGTTGACCGCGTTGTAGAAACGCTCCTGCGCCGGGGCATCTTCACTGATCAGCGACACGGTGAATTGCGGGCTGTAGCGGTTGAACAAGACGATGGCCTGGTCCAGGTCGTCGACGATCTTCAGGCTGACTTCCGGGGTTTCTTCCCATTCCCACTCGCGACCCAATTGATCCTCGGGCAGCGGTTCGGCCAACGCTTCGGTCTGATAGCCTTCGGCGCGGTACACCTCGACGCTAGCGGTCTGCCAATCGGCCGGCAAACAGGCCTCGCTCCCCTCGACGATATGCAACTTGCAGCCCTGGCCCCGAGCGGTGCCGGCCTGTTGCAGTGCATCGAGAAACAACGGCACCAGTTCGGCGGCGCGGTCGCGGTGGATCAGGCAGACGTTCAGGGTGTTGCAGACTTTGCGGTCCAGCGAGTTGCGCACCACGGCGGCAAAGCGCTGGGCATCAGCATCCTTGTCGGCGATCAGCCAGGCGCCACCGGTGCCGTGCAGGCTGACGGCCGTGCCGGCCTGTTGCGCGATGCTGCCCAACTGGCTGACCGCCCGTCCCGACCCACGGGCCACGGCCAATGACAGGCGCCGGTCGGCGAACATCGCCCAACCGGCGGCGTGATTGACGCTTTCCACTAGCGAAACTGCTCCGGTCGGCAATCCGGCGTCAGCCAGTGCCGGATTCAATGCATGGGTGACGATGGCCTGGGCGGTGCCCAACGCGTCGCTGCCAATGCGCAGCACTGCGGTGTTACCGGTGCGTAATACACCGGCGGCATCGGCAAAGACATTCGGTCGGCCTTCGAACACGAACGCGACGATGCCCAGCGGCGAGACCACTTGCTCGACTTTCCAGCCGTCGTGCTCGACGCAGCTCACGACCTTGCCGCGAGTGGCCGGTGCATCACGCCAGGCCCGCAGGCCGGCGATCATGTCGCCGCGCATGCGTTCATCGGCCAGCAACCGCGTGGTGGAACGCCCGCGCGCCTTGGCTCGCTCGATGTCGGCCAGGTTGGCGGCTGCAATCAGGGCCCAGCATTCCGGGGTTTCCAGGCGTTGTGCAAAGCGATCGAAGAATTCGCTGATGGCTTGGTCCGAAACGCTGGACATCGCGGCGAACGCCGCTTCGGCGCGCTCGATGGCGACCGCCGCCGCTTGCTGGTCCGCTACCGGGATCAGCAACAACTCGCCGCTGACCTGCTCCACCAGCAGATGGTCGCCGGGCTGAAAGCGCGCCGCCAGTTCGGGGCTGACGACAGTGACACGATTACCGGCAAAAGGGATTGGCGTGCCAGCGACTAGACGTTCGAGCGCAAGAGACATGAAACGGTTTCACCATGCAGGAGAGCGGCCAGAAAATGTATAGGAAAATCCATGAAGCGTCATTCACCGGGGCACACTGGCGGTTACTTTTTTGCCAGTCGAAATACATCTTGCTCCAGGCGATTGCTCCCCTGTTTGCGCCACGCGGCGTTTGCGTCATAGACCACCAGCAGCAAGGGCTCTTCTACGCCGGCGGTGCTGACAAAGGTCATTCCTTCGGCATGATCGCGGCCTTTATCCTCTCCTTGCCCATAAGGAACCTCCAGGGCCGGCGTCAGTTGTTCGCTGAAGACAAAACTTTCGTCTGTTGGTCTGGCGCCGTTGTGCCATCGAAACAAGCTGACAGGCCCGTCGAGGTTCATTGTCGGCCCGGCCAGGATCAACATGTCGTCACCATCGATGCATAAGTCCCTGACGCCGAGTCCATCCAGCTGGAGAAAATGCTTTCGGTATTTGCGCCCCTTGGGCCCTATTTTTTTCAGCGTCAGCGTGTGGACGGCCTTGGGATGGTCTTCGGGTTCGACCTCCAGAACAATGGTCCAGCCCCGCAGCACAGGCCCTCGCAACCCGATAAAAACCCGCTTGCCATTGACCTCGAGGCCTTCGGTATCGAACCCGTTGTCCTTACCGGGAATGTGCAGAAATGCCCCTATATGCTCGTCGTCCTTGAGTTCATCGAGCAATTCGTTACCCAGTTGATCGCCGGACAATTGGGCGGCAACTCGAGCATCGTTGATGGTGCTCTTTACCAAAGTGAACGTCCCGTTTTCTTCGACCACCGGAATCCGGGCCAGGAGAAAACGATTGCCATCGCGGCTGACAGTTGCCAGACGCTCGGCGTTTTTCTTCAGGGACTTGGTGCTATCGGGTTTTTTCCGTTTCAGGCTGTGAGACCCCACAACCCAGAGATACCCCGTGTCGCGGTCGTAGCTCATGCCTTCCAGGTCTGCCTCAACGAATTCTTCGCCAATCGTCGGGATGACCGGCAGCGCCAACAGGGACGCCAACGGGAATTGTTGGTGCTGATCAAACAGAAACTCGCCCGCACCGACGCGCTCACGCAAGGTGAAGCGCTCCAGGCTCAAGGATTCATCATTGGCGACCCACAGGGTGTCGCCAATCTGGACCACGGCAGACAAGCCTTTGCGCAAATGAGTGTCCGGGTCATTGAAGACTAGAAGCGCGGAACCGAAATTCACCATGAAGTCACCCGCCCCTTGAGTCAAAGAATGCCTGCTTCACGGTAGCGTTCATCGGACGCTAGTCAAGACAGGTCATCAGAACACCGACCAGCCAATCCGCTGACTCAACAACTCCAGCGCGGCCATGCCAGCCAGGGAGTTGCCGGCAGCGTTCAATTCCGGAGACCAGACGCACACCGTGAATTGCCCCGGCACCACCGCGACGATGCCACCGCCCACGCCGCTCTTGCCCGGCAGACCGACGCGATAGGCGAAATTGCCCGCTTCGTCGTACAGCCCGCTGGTGGCCATGATCGAGTTGACTTGCTGGGTCTGGCGGGCGCTGAGGATCTGTGCGCCGCTGTGTTTGCAGAAACCGTCGTTGGCCAGAAAACAGAACGTGCGGGCCAGATCCACGCAACTCATGCGCAGCGCGCAATGGCTGAAGTAGCTGCGCAGCACGGCTTCGACGTCGTTATGAAAGTTGCCGAACGATTGCATCAGATAAGCCATGGCCGCGTTGCGCGCGCGGTGCTGGTATTCCGACTCGGCGACCTTGCCGTCCACCATGACATTCGGGTTGCCGGACAAACGCCGGACAAAATCGCGCATCGACAACGCCGGCGCGGCAAAGCGTGATTGGTTGATGTCGCAGATCACCAGCGCGCCGGCGTTGATGAAGGGATTGCGCGGGCGCCCGCGCTCGAACTCCAGCTGCACCAGCGAGTTGAACGGCTGCCCGGACGGTTCGTGGCCCAGACGCTCCCAAATCGCTTCGCCGGAATGGTCGATGGCCTGCACCAGGCTGAACACCTTGGAAATACTCTGCACCGAGAACGGCGTGTCGGCGTCTCCGGCACAAAACAACTCGCCGTCATTGCCATACACGGCAATGCCCAACTGATTGGACGGCACGGTGCCGAGGGCGGGAATGTAGTCAGCCACTTTGCCCTGACCGATCAACGGTCGGACTGCGTCAAGGATCTCGTTCAACAGCGCTTGCATGCCGGGTTCCGAAGTCTCGCCCCATGGGATTGCGGGGACACTGTCCCTAGACGCCGCTGGTCGGGGCTGAATCACTTTTGTATGGGAATGTATCTGGCGCGCCCCGGGATACATGAACTTGCGCCGGGCGATCTTTCGGACATACCGCCTATACACCCGGTTGAAAAACTCCTGCTGTCCGCTGACCACCGGCAAAAACCGGGTCGGCCCATTGCTCAGGAGTGTTGTCATGATGACCCAAATTCCCCGTTACCACGGCTGGTCGTTGTTTGGCCTGCTGTCCTTGCTGGTGCTGGTGATGACCGGCCTGATTCTGTTGCTGAACCCGGATCTGGTGGAAGCCACCCGCAGCGCCATTCGCGCTACCGCGCGCACTTCGTTTGCACTGTTTCTCGCCGCGTTCACCGCCTCGGCCTTCGCGGTGCTGGTGCCCTCGCCTTTCACCCGTTCATTGGTGCGCGAACGACGCTTCATCGGCCTGGCCTTCGCGTTTTCCCACCTGGTGCACGCCCTCCTGATCTACAGCTATGGCCAACTGAACCCCGAGTTCTGGCCCGGCCGCACCACGGTCGGCAACATCCCGGGCTCGGTTGGTTACCTGTTCATTCTGCTGATGGCGCTGACCTCATTCAAAACCACGGCGCGACTGATCGGCCCCAAACCCTGGAAAGCCCTGCACGTCAGCGGCATGTGGGTGCTCGCGGCGGTGTTCACCTACTCCAACTTCAAACGCATCCCCATGAGCGCCTGGTACGGACTGCCGTTCGGTTTGATGTTTTCGGCGATCGTCGTTCGGCTGCTGGGCAAGATTGCGCTGAAGTACAAACGGGCGGTCAGAAACACGCTATTGACCGAATGAAACCCCATCAACACCAACATTCCCCTGTGGGAGCGGGCTTTTGTGGCGAGGGGGCTTGCCCCCGTTCGGCTGCGAAGCAGTCGTAAACCCGTTACATGCGGTTTGACTTTGAAATGCCGGGGCCGCTTCGCGACCCAACGGGGGCAAGCCCCCTCGCCACAAAAGCCCGCTCCCACAATGAATGCACCTGTCGATCAAACCCCGGAGCTAAAGCCCATGAACACCTCTCTCTCATCGGCCCTCAAAGGCCTGCACCTGAACCTCGACCGTGCCGGCAGCTGGATCGCCCCCCTGACCTTGCGGGTGTTTCTGGCCTGGGAATTTTTCGAGTCCGGCCTGGAAAAATGGAACGGTCAGAACTGGTTCGCCGACATCCAGAACCGCTTCCCGTTTCCCTTCAATCACTTGCCGGCCACGCTGAACTGGGAACTGGCGATGTGGGCCGAATTGATCTGTGCCCTCGCCCTGCTGGTGGGCCTGGGGACGCGGGTTTCGGTGGTTATTCTGACCGTGGTCACGATCGTCGCGACCGCTGCCGTTCACTGGCCGGCTGATTGGTCTACATTGAGTGAACTTGCCCAGGGTTATGCCATCAGCAATAAAGGCCACGGCAACTTCAAACTGCCGCTGATCTACCTCGCAGCCCTCATGCCGTTGCTGCTCTCGGGGGCCGGAAAGCTCAGCGTCGACGCGCTGCTGGCTCGATACTTCTGGCGGCGCAGTCACCGCTGATCCATCGGCGTCTCGATAACCCCTCCAACTTATATAAAGGAGCCATCATGAGCGTAACCACCCAATGGATCGAGATCACCAGCACCGAGGGCACCTTCGGCGCTTACCTGGCCATTCCCCACATCCGTAAAGGTCCGGGGATTGTGCTGATTCAGGAAATCTTCGGCGTCAACGAGCACATTCGCTCGGTCGCCGAGCAATACGCCGCCGACGGCTACCTGGTGATTGCGCCGGATCTGTTCTGGCGCCACGGCCACCGGACCGAACTGGGCTACGACGAAGCCGGCTGGAAACGCGCCGTCGAGCTGATGAACGCCACCGACACCCAAAAAGCGCAGGCCGACATCAAACTGGCCATTGACGCCCTGAAGGCTCATCCGGGGCTGGACGGCAGGATCGCGTCTATCGGTTTCTGCTTCGGTGGCATGCTGTCGTACAACACCGCGGCCAATGGTTTCGTCGACGTGGCGATCGCCTACTACGGCGGCGGCATTCAAAACCAACTGGATCGAGCCGGTGAAATCAAGGTGCCGATGCTGATGCACTTCGGCGAACAGGACAGCCACATCCCCATCGACGCCGTGAAGCAAATCGCCGAGCGTTTCGAGTTCAACGATGACGTCGATATCGAGGTGTATCCGGGGGCCGAACATGGCTTCAACTGCTCACACCGTGACAGCTACAACCAACGGGCGGCGGTCGAGGCGCATGGCAATACGTTGCTCTTTTTGAGTCAGAACCTCTGACCCCAAAAAGCCTGACGCTCGCACCCGCCGGGTTGGTTGAATGTCGCTTCGCCACGGCAAGCGCCAGGATGGTTGCGCCTATGCAATGAACTGTGACGTCGGCAACCCACAGCGTTCGCTGAAGTCCCTGCGCGCGGACTCCACGACAATGGGGGCACCACACGCGTAGATATGGCAGTGGCGCATATCTGGAAAGTCAGCCATGACCGCCTGATGTACGTTACCGCCGCGCCCGCTCCATTGATCCTCTGGTTGCGGATCGCTCAGCACAGGAGTGAACGACAGGCAGGGCATCATCTCCATGACGCGCGCCACCCATGACTTCAGGTAAAGATCGGCACCACAGCGACCGCCCCAGTAAAGGTGGACCGGATGTTGCGAACCGGTTTCAAGCAACGCTTCGATGATCGCCTTGATTGAACTGAACCCGGTCCCGGATGCCATCAAGATGATCGCCGAACCCGGGGCCTGCGGTTCGCCACGGTAATAGAGCTCCCCAAAGGGCCCCGCAATGGCCAGGCTGCCTGTCTTGCCACGGGTTTCCAGAACATTAGCAATGAACTGACTGCCCGTGACCTCCCGGACATGCACATCGATCGTGCTCGACGTGCATGTGCCGCTGGCAATGGAGAAGCTACGTCGTGAGCCGTCGGCCAATACCAGATCGATGTACTGGCCTGCTCGATAGGAAAAACTCTCGGCATCCAGTGCCAGCGTAATGCCGAGTATGTCCGTGGCGAGTCGGTTGACGTCCTGAATCTGGCACGCGATGAGTCCTTTCAAGTGTTGCTCCACTCTATGGTTTCAAGTTGGTTATCGGTCGAGGGTTACTCGTCCAGCGCCGGGTAGATGACGATCCCGTGGCCCGAGGCAGCCGAACCCTGCAGCGCAGGCAGAATCCTCTGAACCTGCCCCGTGGAAATGCTATGGGTGGTGATGATGATGTCGGTCAGGCCACCATCACCTTCATCCTGGAAAATGGCACTGACCGACACGTCGGCATGGGCAAAAATCGAACTGACTTCAGCCAGTACACCTACTTTGTCTTCAACCTTCATCCTGAAATAGAACCGGCTTTGCCTGGCGTCGACGGCAAGGTACTGCCGGGCCTTGATCGCGTTCCGTTTGAAGCCCATGTTCGGCAGACCTACGTAGTGGTCACCGCGCGAACCTTGCGCCAGATCAATCAGGTCTGCGAGTACCGCACTCGCGGTCTGCACACCACCGGCACCGGACCCGTAGAGGAAAGCGGAACCGAACAGGTCGCCGATCAACGCGATACCGTTCATGGAGCCATTGACATGCGCCAGCATGGAGGCATTAGGTACCAGCGTAGGGGCTACCGAAACCCACACTTGATCATCGTGCAACTGCGTCTGGGCAATGAGTCTGAGCTGATAGCCAAGCCGGGCAGCCGCGGCAATGTCGACGGCCTCAACCTCGGTGATGCCTTTGAAATTGACCGCGGTGAAATTGACTGGCACACCAAACGCCAGCGAAGAGAGCAAGGTGATTTTATGCGCCGCGTCTTCGCCATTCACGTCCAGGGTCGGATCCGCTTCGGCGTAGCCTTTTTGTTGGGCCTGGGCCAGCGCTTCGTTGAAAGAAGCACCGTGCTGACTCATTTGCGTCAGGATGTAGTTCGAGGTTCCGTTAAGAATGCCGATGATCGAGGTGACCCGATTGGCGGCTACCGACTCCTTCAGCGTTTTGATGATCGGGATGGAAACCGCCACGGCGCCTTCGAACAGGACGCTCACGCCCATTCGGTCGGCGAGTTCGAAGATGGCTTCACCATGATGAGCCAGCAAGGCCTTGTTGGCTGTAATGACGTGCTTCTTGTTGCTAATCGCACGCATCACCAGATCCTTGGCCAGCCCCGTGCCGCCAATGAGCTCGATGACGACATCGATAGCAGGATCGTCGACCACCGACCAACAGTCCGTGACGATCTCGCACCCCTCGGGCACATACCCTTCAGCTCGTGCCGCAGTGCGGGTGGCAACCTTGACGATCTCCAGCCGAACGTCGGTCTTGGACGCGATCAAGTCCCGATTCGACATGAACTTCTGTACCGTCGCCGAGGCCACGTTGCCGAATCCCAATACACCTATTTTCATGATTGCCTCACTCTGTTCGAAATCGTTCTTCAGGTACTCAACTACGGCGTCCTGCCGCTGTCATTGAGCAGTGGATTCAATAACGGTGCTGTCCCGATCACGTAGCCACTCGAGCATGTCGTCGGTCAAGGGGATATCCAGGTCGAACCCCTTGCCGGGAAGCTGACCGGTAAACCAGGTGGCATAGGTGGTTTCAAATGCAGGCTCAGCCATAAGCCGCTCCAGCTCGAAGTCGACTTCGGCCTGGAACATCGCATCGTCAAGGTGAATCATGAAACCGTAAGGCTCGGCACCGAGGCGATGTGGCAGCAGTTGCACGCTGGTAATAGCGGCGTCGAGCATCAGGGCTTTCAGGATGACCTCATCCGCCACCATGGCGTCGATCTGCTCATCCCGGCGAAAGCGCTCGAAGGCTGAAGAAATGTTGGCATAGCCGCAGAATCGATAGTCGACATTCGCGTCAGCCCATTCCATGAGCGCGGCATGGCTGGTCGAGCCCTGTATGCCGACGACCGTCATCGGTTTTCTCGGTTCACCAGCGCGCGTCAGGGCTGCATTCTTGACCAGAATCCGATGCGCCGTGAAAAAAATCGGTCTGCTGAAGCGGTTACTGTTTCTGCGCTCCGGCGTAATCGTAGTGGAGCCGCATTCGACATCGATGTGTCCGTCTTCAAGCAGCGCCAGACGTGTAGCAGACGTCACTTCAACAGCGCGA
The DNA here is from genome assembly GCF_056279485.1 of Pseudomonas sp. TE12508. Lineage (NCBI taxonomy): Bacteria > Pseudomonadati > Pseudomonadota > Gammaproteobacteria > Pseudomonadales > Pseudomonadaceae > Pseudomonas > Pseudomonas sp. TE12508. The sequence continues at coordinate 136,897 of NZ_JBWCCN010000014.1, forward strand.
ATTTCGCACGTGGCGATTCCATACCTGCGGGCAATACCGGTCAGGACCTGACGGAACAGATCCACCGAATAGCCGAGCGGTACGAATGGGGCATCGGTGCAATATGAGAAGGGTGGCGTGTGCCGCTGAAAACCGACTCGTATCACTCCTTCTTTGCGGATCTTCTCAAGGACAGATTGTGTCGGCATGGGTTTTCCCGGTGGCGATGATTCGTTTCATGTAGTCGATGATTTGTCGCTGAGCGCTCAATGGGTACAGATGACCTCCCGCAATCTCGGTCAATGCAAACGAGCCGGTAGTCAACCTCGCCCAGTTTTTCATGGCTTGCCGGTCCACAAGGCCGTCGTCGCGGCCATACAGGCAATGGACGTCCAGCGGATAAGGCCCTGGAGGCGTCCCCGCAAGTTCCCGATCCATCCAGTTCAGGTCATGCTCGAAGGTCAGACAGAACAGCGCCCGGACCTCTGGATGATCAAGCGCAACGGGATAAGGCTCGCCCATCCGCGCAAACCAGTCCCTCAGATCAGCGGTGGGCTTCAGCGCGCCAACGCGCCGAGGGTCGGGGGATTGCGCCGAAAGGATCAGTGTGGGGCGCACACCATAACGCTCCCACAAGATGCCTGCGACCGCCCAGACTATTGAGGCTCCCATACTGTGCCCGAATAGCACGAGTGCGCGCGGAGCGAGCCCCATCAGAGCCTCGGCGATTAGCGACGCGATGTACGTCAAGGGTTGTGTCAGCGACTCCTGGAGCCGATCCTCCCGCCCGGGCAACTGGACGCAAGCGAGTTTCACGCTATCGCCCAAAAGGCGATGCCAGTCCTTGAATACCGAGACACCCGCGCCTGCATGAGGAATGCAGACGAGTACGTCACGGGAGGCGGCATCTCTAACCCGCACCAGCCGGGAAGGATCCAGCGACATTGAGGGCTCAGGGCTGCAATCGTTCAAGGTTATCCCGGTATTCATTGGCCAGTGCCTGATACTCCAGAGCCGTATCCCTGAGGTTTTGAATATCACTCTTGCTCAACTCCACCAGTCGCTTGGCCGGAGAGCCGGCAATCATGCTTCCGGGCTCAAACCGAGGCCCTGCACTCAAGATCGAACCGGCAGTAACCAGCGAGTCCGCCGGTACACTGGAGCCATTAAGCAAGATAGCGCCGATGCCGATCACCGAGTTTTCGCCGACAGTGCAGCCATGCAGGACTGCTGCGTGCCCAACGGTGACGTTTTTATCGATGGTCAGTGGATACCCGGGGTCGGCATGCAGGATCGCGTGCTCCTGAATATTGCTGCCTTCCTTGATCACGATAGGTGCCTTGTCTCCCCGGATGGTCACCCCAGGCCAGATGCTGACGTTCTTCTCGATGCGCACGTCGCCAATAATGACGGCATCGTCGAACACATAGGCATCGGAGTGAATTTCGGGCGTCACGCCCTTGAAGCGGTAAGTGGTCATTGCTGCTCACGTATCAGAGAGGAAAGAAGGCGCAGGCTGTTCAAGGTGTCGTCGCGGTTCACGCCAAAGTCGAGCAGGCAGGCCACCTCATCGACCCCCATCGATTTGAAGGATTTGAGCACCGTTGCCGCGCGCTCGGGGCTGCCGATCAGGGAGCTGGTATTGATGTAGCGACTGAACACCATATCGACGAAATCATCGTTGTCCGTGCCGACCGCGCTGATGGCATTGACCTTCGCATCCTTCTCGGTATTGGCCGTCTGGTGTTGCCCCACGAACGACTTCAGGTACTCGCTCAGCGGCGCCCGGACGGTTTCGATGGCGGCATCGTCGGTGTGATCCAGGTAAGTGTGGAGCATCAGCGACACCACGCCTTTGGCCGGATCCAGCCCCGCAGCGGACCTCGCTTCACGGTAGATCCGAATGCGCTTCTCCAGATCCCTGGGACCAAAGTTGATCAACGCCGTCAGCACGTTCAACCCGTTTTCGCCGGCAAAGCGCCAGGCGTCTTCCTTCTGCGAGGTGGTGAGCCAGAGTGGCAACTGCCGTTGCACGGGACGTGGGTAGGTGACGATGCTCTGCATGGCGCCATTGGCATCCATCCTTGAGCTCTCGCCGCCTTCCCAGAGAGAAGCAAGTTCACGGCGGTACGCATTCAGAACGTCAGACCTTGCGACAAAATTCTCCGGTTTCAGGACGAAATCACGCACATGCCAACCTGGGGCCAGCGCCAGATCCACACGGCCGCCGGACAGGTTGTCAACCACCGCCCACTCCTCTGCCACTCGCATCGGATCATGCAGCGGCAGGTTGATGCTGCCGGCCCGTAGACGGACATTGCGCGTGATGGTGGCCAACGCGGCTGCCAGCACGGACGGGTTCGGGTAGGCTCCGCCCACTTCGGTGAAGTGTCGTTCCGGAGTCCAGATAGCATTGAACCCGTTTTCATCGACGAACTTCGCCACCTCCAGCAGCAATTCGTAAGGATTCTTGCCGGCACTTAATCCGGAAAAAAAGATGACGCCCAGTTCCGGGATCGTCTTGACCGAGACCGGCGTCTTCGCGCAAGGGTCCTCGGCGGGACGTAGCGCCTTGAGCCTGGCATGCAACGCCGCCAATTGACTGGACGAAAAAGTGACTGCTTCAGACATGTTCAACCTCGTCCTCTAGCAGTTGTTCGGCGATCTGCAATGACATCGCGAACACCGAGCTGTTGTCATAGAAACCACGCAATGGAATGTCCAGATTGAAGGTCTCGCGCAGCTTGTTGATCATCTGAATGGCGATCAAAGAGTTACCGCCCAGATCGAAGAACGATAGCGACGGGTCGATCCCCTCCCCCAGATAGGAGGCGTAGATGCCCGAGACAATGGCTTCCACCGGGTTGGTTTCACCCATGGCCTGCTGTGCTGCCGGGGACGGCTCGGCACGGACGACGCTCACCGGAGCAACAGGCCGTGCCGTCTCGGCACAGGCGGCTTCCCTGCGCGGTCGGAAGCCGATGACCGGGTCGATCCAGTGCCGGGTCTTTTCGAACGGGTAGACAGGAAGCACGGCATTGCGCTTACCCTCGACGAACGGTGCGAGCTCAAGTTTCCCGGACAACGTCCAGTAGGCTGCGAGGACCGAAAGGAACGATTGATACTCCTCCTCCACTGCGCCGAGCGCTGGCACGATGCGCACCGGATCGGCTGATTTCCCACCCCAGTTCGATTGAATCAAGTGCTTCATGGCAAAGCCGTGACCGACCTCCACGAAGGTGCGTACTCCCAACTCGCGCAAGGTCTGGATCGACTTGGAAAACTGCACGGTTTTGAGCAGGTGATCTGCCCAATAGATCGGGTTTTTGTACTCGTACTCGGTGAGCAGATGGCCCGTGATATTGGAGATCAGCGGGATGCGCGCCTGGCCAAACTCGACATCTTTCATGAACACCAGAAATTGCGAGGCGCCCTCTTGCATCAGTGGCGAATGGAAAGCGTGCGACGTGCGCAAGCGTTGATGCGCCACGCCCGCTACGGTTGCCTGGGCGATGATTTCGTCGATGCGGTCGAACGAGCCAGCCAGCACGCTTTGCGTCGGCGAGTTGTGGGCGGCGATGGCGACCCCGCCGAGCAGCGGCCCAAGCCCATCCAGCCGTTCGATAGCTAGCATCGCGCCGGGCTCGCATTGATCCATGCATTGCGCACGCCTGATGATCAGGGCGGCGGCTGTCTGCAGATCGAATACCCCTGAAAACGTCGCGGCGATCACTTCGCCCAGGCTGTGCCCGAAAACGAAGTCCGGGACGGCGCCGAACTCGCTGAGAGTCTGCGCTGTTGCAAGTTCCACAGCGAACAACAGCGGCTGGGTAATGAGCGTTGACGTAATGTCCTGGGCTTTGTCGAGGTGCCAGAGATAGGCCCCCAGATCGAGGTCGTGTTCTTCCTTGAAGATCGCGAGTATACGTTCAAGGTTGAGTTTGAAGGCCGGGCATTGCGCGGCGAGGGCAGCCCCCATCTCGATATTCTGGGTACCCTGTCCGGAGAATACGAACGCCGACAGGTTGGATTCGCCGCCAATGTACTGATGAAAGTTGCCGGCGGCCAGCAGCGACGCAGCCTGGCGGTTGGACTGCGCAACCAGCGCGACCCGGCAAGGCAGAATCGGTCTGCCATGGTAGGCGGTATGCACCGTATCGGCGAAGACCGTATCTGTCTCATCCTCGAAGTAATGCTGGTAGCGGGAAACCAGACGCTCGATGGCCGGTCGGGATTTGGCCGAAAAGGTAAAAATTCCCGGTTTGTCGGTCTGCTCCACGGCCGGCATCTCAATGGCGACATCCGGATAACCTTCGAGGATCACATGGCTGTTGGTCCCGCCCATGCCAAAGGCACTGACAGCGACCACCTGCGCTCGTTGCGGATCCAGCGATCGCGCCTGAGCGGTCACGTAAAAACGCGAGTCGTCCAGGGACAGGAGCGGGTTTGGTGTCGAGACATGCAAGGTCGCCGGAATGGTTTTGTGTTTGAGAATCAAGGCGGCCTTGATCAGACCAATGACCCCTGCCGCTATGTTGAAATGACCGAAGTTCGCTTTCAGTGAGCCAATGCCACATGCATGGCCGGCCTCACCGTAAGCCTGCTTGATCGCTTCGACTTCAATCGGGTCACCCAGCGCCGTTCCAGTACCATGGGCCTCGATGTACTGGATGTCCTCGGGGTCGATACCGGACACTGCAATGGCTTCGGTCAAGGCTTGAACCTGCCCCGTCACGCTCGGCGCAGTGAAGCCAACCTTGCTGGCGCCATCATTGCTGATGGCTGCACCCTTGATGATCGCGAAGATCTCATCGCCATCGTGAATCGCCTGTTCCAGAGGCTTGAGCAGTACAAGACCCAGGCCGTTGGTGAACAGGGTTCCATTGGATTGCGAATCGAACGGGCGGCAATTGCCGTCGGGCGAGAGCACACCATCCTGTTGGTAGAGGTAGCCCGCATGCTGCGGCACCTTGATGTTTACTGCGCCAGCAATGGCGGTGTCGCATTCGCCGAGCATCAAGCTTTGACAGGCGGCATGGACCGCGACCAGTCCGGTTGAACAAGCGGTCTGAATATTGACGCTCGGACCACGCAAATTCAGCTTGTAGGAGATGCGGGTCGCCAGGAAATCCTTGTCGTTGCCATGGCGAACCATCATCTCGCCCAGCGAGTCGACCACGTCACTTTTTTCCAGAACGCCGAACAGGTAAGAACTGAACGACGAACCGGCGAACACACCAATCCGTCCCGGGTAACGTCCCGGATCAATGTTGCCGCGGTTGAGCAGCGTCATCGATGATTCCAGCATTGTGCGCTGCTGCACATCGAGAACATCGGCCTCGATGGCGCTCATGTCGAAATACTGCGAGTCGAAACAATCGATATCCGGCAATACACCCGCGCGTTTGACATAGTTGGGATGGCTCAGGCGCGATTGCGCTACACCACAGCGCAGAATATCGTCGTCATCAAGGTCGGACAGGGTGCATGTTTCGTCACTGAGCACGTCCCAGAATTGTTCGATGTTGGCAGCGCCCGGAAGCCTGCAGTCCATGGCAATAATTGCGATTGCGCCCTGGTCATGGTTCTGTTCGATGGTCATTGCACACTCGCATGGTTGGTTCGACGAACTCGCGAAGCGATCAGGCTCCGTCGATTCACAAGTCTGGGATCAGACGCGTTCTTGTCGGCGCGCAGAGCCGTTGTTTCGCCAGAATGCGCACGGACCAGTTCGACTTGGGTTTCAATGGTGGAGTACTGAAACAGCCGAACGAGGGGGATCTTCAGGTTGAATTCCCGCTGCAGGCGTTCATGCAAAACCACGATGGAAAGCGAGTTCCCTCCGAGGTCGAAGAAGTTCTGCGTTCTGCTCAACTGTTGGCGCTCAAGAACTTCCCGCCAGACGTTTTCAAGCCGGTGTATCGCACTGCGACTGTCGTTCAGGTGGGCATTGGGCGAGAACTCGATCGGCTTATTGGCCTGTTCAGACAAGCGCTTGCGATCAAGCTTGCCATTAGGCAATCGCGCCAATGTGCCGTGGACATGCATATCGGAGGGCACCATCACCGAAGGCAGTCTGTCGCGCAGATAACCGAGCAACTCCTCGACTACGCAACACTCGGACTCAACGAAAGCGACGATCGCCTTGGTAAAGCGCGTACTCCTGGCACAGACAAAAACATTGGTGATGCCCGGATACCCCAGGATCACCGATTTCACTTCCCCCAGATCGATTCTTACGCCATTGATCTTGATCTGGTCATCCTGGCGTCCAAGGATCTCGAGCTCGTTATTATGACTGCGGCGACCGATGTCACCGGTGCGATACACCGCAAGGCTCGGGTCAGGGGCAAAAATCCCTTCGACAAAGGGCGATACCAATGCCCCCTCGACGAAATATCCGTGGGAGCGGAAAGGCGTTGCGATGCAAATTTCGCCGGTTTCGCCGGCACCGCAGAGCCTTCCATCCTCGGCAAGCACAAAGCTCATCGCACCTTCCATGGGACTGCCCACCGACTGAATGCCATCCGCCAGAGGTGCACACACACGCTTGAAATGCTTGGCCAGCGTAGTTTCGGTTGGCCCATACAGATTAACCACTTGTGAACCCGGGAACAGGATCGTCCACCGGGCCACCAACGCAGCATCCAGCGGCTCGCCGGCAAAAAACGACACCCTGAGCGATTCGACAGGAAGCTGATCAGCCTGCTGATTGAGCCATAGGCCCGCAATGGAAGGCACCACATGCACGGCGGTGATTGCGTTATCACGGATGAACGAAATGGCCGCCTGCGCACCGAGTAATCTTTGCGCAGGAATACACACCGTCGCCCCGCTGATCAACGGAGTGAAAACATCCCGAAACCAGACATCGAACGACAGATTGGTGAACTGGGCGAAGCGATCCTCGGGCGTGATCGAGAACTCGATGCTTTGCCAGAGAAGAAACTGCGATAACCCATTGTGGCTGCCAACAATCGCTTTGGGTTTTCCCGTGGATCCGGACGTAAAGGCGATATATGCGTAGTCACTGCCAGCCTTCTGGAACACGCCGGCCCCCTCTTCGGCCGCTGGCTCTAGGATCTCGATCATCGAGTCAGGGTCAGCCACATCCCTCGCTTGGCAACGTATTACCGCGCGCGTCGGAACAGCGTTCAACATGGCGTGCTGACGCTCGCCGGGCAAGCCGGCATCAATCAGCATGAGCGTACAGTTCGCGGCCCAAACGGCCAGTGCAGTGGCTATCGCCTGCGCAGAACTCTGCGCGATGACTGCCACGATACTGCCCTCATCCAGTTTGTAGCCTGCGATGCAGGCCTTGAGCACTTGTACGGTACTTTGCAGCTGCGCATAGGTTATCTGCTCATCGCCCTCGCAAATGGCGATACGACTGGCATGCGCCTCGCAAGCGCGCTGGAACAGCGTATGGACGGAATCGAACGTACTGACTGACGATGTTTGGTCTTCCATGATGTGCCACCTGAAAGATGAATTAGATGCCAACCTGGTGGAAAGTCGTCAGAACGGCCGCCGCTACCATGAACAGGAAACCGAACACCTTGTTCAGCATTTTCATGTGGGCTTCGGTTTTCAGGTAGGACAGGGCTTTGGAGGCCAACCCGGTGTAACCCGCCATGACCACCAGATCGGTGAAGGCGAAGGTGAGTGCGATGAACAGATACTGAGCGGGCAAGGAGGCTTTGTAGTCGATGAACTGTGGAATCACTGCCAACATGAAGATGTAGCCTTTGGGGTTGACCACATTCAATGCCCAGCCTTTGGACACGAGGCGCCCCAGGGAGGTATTGCTAACCTGATCGCGGTTGATGCTCACCGGCGAACCTTTTGACACCCACTGGCACACGCCAAGGTAAAACAAGTAAGCCACACCAGCCCACTTCAATAGGTTGAAAGCGAGTGGGGATTCCTGAATCAACGCACCCAGTCCGATGACCACTGCAATGAAGACGGTCCACAAACCGAGCACTAGCCCGACGACACCGAAGTACCCGCGGCGAAAGCCGTAATTCAAGCCGTTGGTCATTGAAAATACGGAACCCGCTCCCGGCGACAATGAAAAAATCCACGATGCCAAAAAGCATGTAACCCATATACTGACGGTCATATTTAATTACCCCTGATAAGTAACTGCCAAACTAAAGGCAAAGTAACGCCGCGACCGTTATATTCGGCCATGTTCGCTTATTGCCAGGAAAGATATTATCGCCAGAAACGATAATCAAAATTCGGACATGCGAAATACGTCAAGTCTTCATAGAGGAATGACCTTATTGTGATGTCTATGGCAGTGCATGCTCCAAGCAACCCTACTTTGACGGAACGTCACGTTAAACGCGATTCCCGACTGAGCATCGACGCATACGCCTTGATTCACTAGCGCCCAAGGCAACACAGGCCGACAAAGGGATCATCCACACGCTGACAACAAGCGAAGGCTTGCAGATATATATATTCAGGAATGCAGACTTGCACTAAAAGTGAGCACAGCTACAGTGCGCTGCACTATTTTGGGATTAATTGCTTCATTACTATCCTTAGTAGTTGGATCCATGTTTGGAAATTATCAGCTGCGCGACCCGTCGTCAAACCAATACCCAAAATTAAATAAAGAAACCAAGCAAATTTATAATTAAGCAATTTTGTCTTCCCGAGCAAGCGAAGGCAGGCGTGGTACTGGATGCTAGATAGGTACATTGAACATTAAACCCGAATACATTGACGCCGGATATTTGGCGCAACTTGCATGTTGTACGTTGTCATGACAAGGCTATATATCTGCACTTCAGATTCGCGGGAACATCTTAAGCTAGTGTGGAGAGAGTGATGTCCATAAGCGGTGAACGGTTCACCCCGCCAACAACCGCTATGATCCATAGATGTCAACGCAGTCATGCGAGAGCCTGATGTTCATCGAGGACGCAACATGAACAAACACCTCTCAAAGCCCAAACCGGCCTCATTACGTATCCCCTCCACGGTCTGGGCCCTGGGTTTTGTCAGCCTGTTCATGGACCTGTCTTCAGAGCTGGTGCATAGCCTGCTGCCGGTGTTTCTGGTCACGACCTTGGGCGCGAGCGCTTTGACCGTCGGGGTGATCGAGGGCATCGCCGAGGCGACCGCGATGCTGACCAAGATCTTCTCCGGCGCTATCAGCGATTTTATCGGCCGGCGCAAAGGCTTGCTGTTGATGGGCTACGGTCTGGCCGCCTTGTCGAAACCGCTCTTTCCCCTCGCGCACTCGGTCGATGTGGTGTTCACCGCGCGTTTTCTGGATCGCATCGGCAAAGGCATCCGTGGCGCGCCGCGAGATGCGCTGGTCGCCGACATCGCCCCCGCCGAAATCCGTGGCGCCTGCTTTGGCTTGCGCCAGTCGATGGACACCGTGGGCGCCATTCTGGGTCCGATTCTGGCCATCGTGCTGATGCTTTGGCTCGGGCAGATCCATCTGGTGTTGTGGTTTGCGGTGATCCCGGCGGTGATATCGGTGGCGCTGATTGTCGGTGGGGTCAAAGAGCCGAGCACTGTCGCTGGCGAACGCGCCTTTCGCTCGCCTATCCACTGGAAAGTCCTGCGCGACTTCTCCCGCGATTATTGGTGGGTGGTGATCGTCGGTGGGCTCTTCACACTGGCCCGTTTCAGCGAAGCCTTTCTGGTTTTGAAGGCGCAACAAACAGGTCTGACGGCCACTTGGGTGCCGACGGTGATGGTGGTCATGTCGCTGCTCTATGCCGTGTCCGCCTACCCTGCCGGCTGGTTGTCCGACCGGATCAGCCGCACCAAAGTGCTGTGTGTCGGCATCGTCCTGCTGATCCTGGCGGACCTGTTATTGGCGCAAGCGGATTCGATCATGACCATGCTGGCAGGCGTGGCCCTGTGGGGTCTGCACATGGGCTTCAGCCAGGGCATTCTCGCGACGCTGATCGCCGACAACGCGCCCGAACACCTCAGGGGCACGGCGTTCGGCCTGTTCAATCTGATCAGCGGCGTGTGCCTGTTGATCGCCAGTGTGCTCGCCGGTGCGCTGTGGGAGACCTCGGGCTCGGCCAGCACCTTCATCGTCGGGGCGGTGCTGGCGGCTGCGGCGTTGTTGTTGCTTCTGCTGCGCAAGCCCTAGTCCACAGCGGCGGCAAACCCGTGTTGCAAATCCTCGATCAACGCGTCGACATCTTCCAGGCCGATGTGCAGCCGCAGCACCGGGTTCAATGCACGATCTGCCGCGCTGTTGCGATCCTTGGTATCCGCGACGGTGACCAGGCTTTCATAGCCGCCCCAGGACGCGCCCAGACCAAACACCTGTAGCGCATCGATAAACCGTTCGACGTACGTGGCGTCGGCCTCGCGCAGTTCGAAGGAGAGCAAACCGTTGCTGCCATTGAAGTCCCGCCGCCACAGTGCGTGATGGGGATGATCGGGCAGCGCTGGATGGAACACCCGTTTCACCTGCGGTTGCGCCTGTAGCCATTGAGCGATTTCCAAGGCTTGGCGTTCGTGTACGTCGAGGCGCGGCGCCAGGGTTCGTGCACCTCGCAGCACCAGATAGGCATCGTCGGGGCTGACGGTGATGCCAAAGGTGTCACTCATGGATGCCAGTGGCTGCCAGACTTCTTGCCGGGTACAGACGCTACCCATGACCACATCGCTGTGACCACACAGGTACTTGGTCAACGCCATGATCGAGATGTCCGCGCCCAGGGTCAGCGGCCGGTACAGGTAGCCCGAGCCCCAGGTGTTGTCCACGGCCAGTAGAATGCCGCGCGGTTTGCACAATGCGGCAATGGCCGGCAGGTCGCAGAGTTCATACAACAGCGAGCCGGGCACCTCGGTGTAGACCATTTTGGTATTGGCTTGCAGTTGCGCTAGCAGACCGCTGCCGTCAGGCGCGAAGTAGCTGACCTGGATGCCGAACGGCTCAAGCAGCTCCCGGGCCAGACGCCGCACGGGCGCGTACACCGCGTCGGTGATCAGCACATGATCGCCGGGCCGCAGATAGGCCAGGAACGTCTGCGCCACCGCCGCCAGCCCGGTGCCGTACAAGCGGGTGCGGTAACCGCCCTCCAGTTCCGTCACCAGATCTTCCAGGGCGAACGTTGTCGGATTGCCTCGGGCGCCATAGCTCAGAACCCGTTCACTATCACGGCGAGCACGGGCGTCGCGCATTTGCGCCAGATTGTCGAACAGCACCGTGCTCAAACGAGTGACTGGCACGTTGACGCCCCGGCTGCCACTGCCCTTTTCAGTTCGCGCCGAATGCACCAGACGGGTACGAACCCGTGCATCACGGCTGGCTTGAGACTGCGCGCACAGCGGTTTGAGGCTGGCGATTTCGTCTGCGCTCATTTGCGCCAACAAGCCTATTTCCCAGGCCAGGTACTGACGCGCCGCGTCTTTGTTGCCGGAATGGCGATCATGGGTGAAGAACAGAAAATCGATGCACTGGTGATCGGGCGGTGTGTTGGCATCCTCCTGCAGCGCAAACCCCGCCGCACGCCAGGCGTCGAGACCGCCGTCCAACAGGCGGGTTTGTGCACGCTGAGCGTCGGGCAACTCCAGCGTCGCGAACGCAGCCAGCAGCGGATCATCGGCCAGCAGCACCAGAGGCCGCTGTTCACCGGCCACGTCACTCGCCAGCAACGAGCGGATCGACCAGCGCGAGCCTGCGATATGGGCTTTGCGATGGTTCATGCTCGGGCGCAGGTCAATCAGTGCCACGGCGTTATCCTTCAGCGCATCGTTCAGGGCTTGTGCCGTGATCACTGGCAACGCTTCGTGAGCGAGGGGCTCAACCGCAGGCAACGCCAGATCGCTATTCACCCCGTCCGCTAGAACATAAGCCTCATGTCCCAACTGCCGAAGCCAACTGGCAACAATCGGTGCCCGCACGCCATCGCTGTCAATCAGCACCACCCGCGCCTGGCGCACGCCGATGTACAGATCGGTGGATTGAATCAGCTGGCCACCCGGCGTATGTTGCGCGCCCGGCAAACTGCCAGCGGCAAACTCCTCGGCGGTACGCACATCACACAAAAACAGACTGCGTTCGGCCTCCCCGGCCCACTGCTCAACCTGCGCGGTCGCAACGGTTTTTACCCCGGCCCGTTCGGCCAGTTGTGCCGCGGCAAGACGCTGTTGCGGCAAGGTCTTCGATGACACCTCATCGGCATAGCGACGGGTGCTGCCATGCTCCAGCTGAAGGTCTTCCAGGTACCAGCCCTGGGTCCCATTTTCCAGGGCGTAGACCGGGTTCTTCAGACCCAGATTGATCAGGGTCTGGGCGCCAATAATGCTGCGGGTACGACCGGCGCAATTGACCACGATCGGCGTGCTGTCGTCCGGCACCAGATCGTGTACGCGATAGCCGAGTTCACCATTCGGGCAACAGACGGAACCGGGGATGGTCATCTTGCGGTATTCGTCGAACGGCCGACCGTCCAGCACCACCAGCGATTCGCCCCGGGCTTGCCATTCGGCCAGCTGTTTGGCGGTGACATGCGGCGTATGAGTGGCCTCTTCCACCAACTCGCCAAAGGCCTTGGACGGCACGTGCACGCCGGCAAACAGTTGCAGGCCGGCCGCCTGCCAGCCATCGGCACCACCGTCGAGAATATGCACGCGGCCATACCCCAACGCCTGCAGACGCTGAGCGGCGCGGGCCGCGACGTCCCCACCGTTCTGGTCATAAATCACCAACCGCACCTGTGGATTCGGCGCCAGGCGTCGGACCTCCAGCTCCAGGCGGCTGTAGGGCAGGTTCACCCCGTGAAACAAATGGGCTTCGCCATATTGGCCGTGCTCACGCACGTCAAACAGGGCAATTTCCTGCCCGTCGAACAGCCATTGCTGCAGTTGCCCTGGAGTTACGGTCTGGCTCATGAGAGTCCCGCTTTGAAAGATAAAAAAACCAAATTATTGAAGGGCTAACGACCAAACCTGTGGCGAGGGGGCTTGCCCCCGTTGGGTCGCGAAGCGGCCCTTATTCCTGTAATCGCGGTGTGTCAGATACGACGCATGCACTGGTTTTACGACTGCTGCGCAGCCGAACGGGGGCTAGCCCCCTCGCCACAGGTTTTGTGTTCGCCTCAGCTCCTTGCGCAAGATGCCGATCTTCAAGCCATTGCCAGTGGGCCAGATCGATCATGCATAGGCCTTGATCGACGGTGCCATCTGCGAGGCGTTGTAATTGAGAATGCGCCCGTCGGCCTCGACCCCGTAACGGCCATTGAGCGATTCCAGCGGCAAGCCGTACAGGTGGAAATGCAAGGTCGGTTGTTCGCCCTCGACACGGATGCCATGCAGGTCTTCACCGAGGAACGAGATCGAGGTGCCAGGCTGCACGATCACTTCTTTTTCCAGGTGCAGGGTGGTGAACCCAGGCTCGCGGCCCTCGTCATCACGGGCGTAGACGTAGTTGATTTCCTGGCCTTCGACGGCGCTGATGATCGCCCAGGTTTCGTGGTTGTGAGCAATGGTGCTTTTGCCCGGCAACAGCGAGTTGAGGTACAGCGTCGGCGTGTCGCCATCGTCGTTGAGACGGTAGCGGAACGCGGTGCTGCCCTGCCCCGGCACTGGCGCCGGGAACGCGTCGAAATTGAACAGATCGCGGCGCTCAGCCAGGGTTTCGAGCAAGGCGACGATTTGCGTCAATGCAGCACGGTCGACGCCGCGTTGATTGATGACGCGGATTTTCTTGAGGAAATCTTCGATGACGGCGGCACGGTTATCGGTACTCATGAACAGGCTCCTCGGTATTAGACGGACAGGCTGTAGCGGCTCAGGTTGGTCAACAGATACGGATCGTTGGCGACGCGGGGACGGCGTCCCGGATCGCCCAGGGCATGACGCAGAAACTCTTGAGTGCGTTCGCTGGTGGGGTGCTGGAAAATCTGCGCGGCGCTGCCGTGCTCGACGATCACACCGTTTTCGGTGAAGTAGACGATGTCGCTGATCTCTTCGGCGAAACGCATTTCGTGGGTCACCAGCACGCAGGTCATGCCCTCTTCGGTCAACTCGCGAATCACCGTCAGCACCTCACCGACGGTTTCCGGGTCGAGGGCCGAGGTCACCTCATCGAACAGAATCAATTCCGGGCGCATGGCCAACGCCCGGGCAATCGCCACTCGCTGCTGCTGACCGCCGGAGAGTTGCCCCGGATAAGCATCGGCCTTGTGCTCCATGCGCACTTTGGCCAGCAAGGCGCGGGCGTCTTTCTCCGCCTCGGCGCGGTTGCGCCCCAGCACTTTGCGCGGTGCGATCACCAGGTTCTCCAGCACCGACAAATGCGGGAACAGGTTGTACTGCTGGAACACAAACCCCACGCGCGTGCGCAACTCGATGCGCTGGGATTCCTGGGCCAGGGTGTGAACCTCGGTGGTGCCGACGCGAACACTGCCGCGCTGAGGCTGTAACAGGCCGGTGATGCAACGCAGGATCGTCGACTTGCCGGAACCGGACGGGCCGATGATCGACACGGCCTGCCCACGGTGCACGTCGAGGTCGATGCCCTTGAGCACCGGGTTGCTGCCAAACGACAAGTGCAGGTCGCGCAGGCTGACCAGGGGCTCGGCGACGGTTTCAGTAGAAGGCATAACGTCGCTCCAGGTGTTGGGTGAGTCGGGAAATCGGGTAGCAATAGGCAAAGAACAGCACCAGCAGGCTCAGGTAAATCACCACGGTAAAACCGGTCAGGTTCACCGTATTGCTGGCGATTTGCGCGGTGTCGATCACGTCATGCACGCCCACCAAAGACGCCAGCGCGGTGCCCATGGTGATCACCGCGTAGAGGTTCATCCACGGCGGCAACATGCGCTTGAAGCACTGCGGCAGGATGATCGAGCGAAAAATCTGCCCACGGGTGAACGCCAGGGAGCGTGCGGCTTCCCATTGGGTACTGGGGATCGAGGCGACCGCGCCACGGAAGATTTCCGCGACGTTGGCACTGGCCGGCAACGCCAGGCCAAGGGTGACCTTGACCCAGTCCGGAAACGAGACATAGGCGCTGCCGATGTGGATCTCGAACGGGAACACATAGGTGGTGAAATAGATCAGCACCAGCCACGGCGCATTGCGAAAAACCTGCACCCAGATCCGCGCCGGCAAGCGCAGCAACCACAACGGCGACAATGCCAGGGCCCCCACCAACAATCCGAGCAACGACCCCAACCCGATCGCCACCAGGCTGATCAGAATGTTCTGACCAAAGCCCACGACCAGCGCTGGCGACCATTGCAGCAAGGCCTTGAGCACCGGGCTGTGCGGGGCGAAGTAGACCAGCCAGAGCACAACGCAAATCAACAGCAGCAACTTGCCGACATGCCGACGCGGCCAGGCCACTGGCGCGGTGACGGACGATTCAATGACCATAACCGGGCATCCTCAGGCGCGCTTCAAGCAGGCGCCCCACACAATTGACGGTAAAACTCAGCAGACCGAAAAACGTCAGGATCAGAATCATCAACTCCAGCACGTTATCGCTCTGGGTCCAGATCATGATCGCCGCGTAGGTGATGTCGCCGACGGCAATCGCCGAGGCGACGGCGGTCATCTTCACCAGGTCGATCAGGTTGTTGATCAGCGACGGCAAGGCGAAGCGCAGGGCCAGCGGCAGTTGCACATTCCACAACAACTGCCGACTGCTGAACGCCAGCGAACTGGCCGCCTCCATCGTCACCGCCGGCACGGCTTCGATGCCGGCGCGCAAGGCCTCGGCATGGAACGCGCCCTTGTGCAGCGAGATCACGATCACCACCCAGGCGAACGGTGTCAGCGGGTTGGCCGCGCCGACGGCCTGGGTCAGCAGCATGTTCAGCACCAGGAACGCGCAATACAGCTGCACCAGCGTCGGCGTGTTGCGGGTGACTTCGATAAACACCCGCGCAGGTTTCGCCAGCCAGGGGTTACCCGAGGTCAACATTGCCGCCAACCCGACACCCGCCAGCAGGCTGCCGACGATAGTGAACAGGCACAGCAACACCGTAGTCAGCGCACCCTGCTCCAGGGTGCCGCGCTGATAGGCGTCCAGCAGAAAGCCGTAGTTCAGGCCGAACCCGGCGGCCCAGTGGATGAACAATTCCAGCCAGTGATTCATGGTTCGCCCCGCAATTGCCCGCAGGCTTGAGCGATGCGTCGTCCGGCCTCGGCGACGGTTTCAGTTGCAGTGGCAATGGACAGGCGAAACCACGGCGACAAGCCATAAGCGCTGCCCGCTACGCCGGCCACGCCCTCCTCCAGCAAATACGCAACGACGTCGGCATCGGTTTGCAAGCGCTGACCGTCCGGGCGATAGCGGCCCAATAATCCGGCGCAGCGGATAAATACGAAGAAACCACCTTGAGGTTCGAGCACTTCGAGGCCGTCTACTTTGCGTAAAGCACTCACCAGTAAATCCCGGCGTTGCTGATAGGCCGCGACCTGCGACCGCAAGAAATCCAGTCCGCCCTCGAAAGCTGCCAACGCGGCGGCTTGCCCTACCGAAGAAGCGCCCGAGGTGGATTGCGATTGCACGACGGTCATCGCATTGGCCAGCACTAGCGGCCCGGCACCGAAACCGATTCGCCAACCGGTCATGGCGTAGGTCTTGGACACGCCGCCCACCAGCAGGCAGCGCGACTGCAAATCCGGCGCGACGTTGAGCAGGCTCTGGGCCGGCCGACCGTCGAAGCGGATATGTTCGTAGAGCTCATCCAGCAGAATCAGCACCTGGGGATGGCGCCGCAGCACCTCGGCCAAGGCTTGCAACTCGGCCGCGCTGTATACCGCGCCGCTGGGGTTGCCCGGGCCATTGAGGATCAGCCAGCGAGTTCGCTCACCGATGTATTGCTCCAACTGCTCGGCCGTCAGCTTGCAGCCTTGCGCCAACCCGCATTCGATGAACACCGGCTCGCCACCGTTGAAGCGCACGCTGTCCGGGAAGGACGGCCAGTATGGCGTTGGCACCAGCACTTGATCGCCGTCGTCGAGGGTGGCGGCGAAGGCATTGAAGATGATCTGTTTGGCACCGTTGGCAATCACGATGGACTCCAGCGGGTAGTCCAGATGGTTTTCCTGCTGGAGCTTGCGTTGCACCGCAATTCGCAAGGCCTTCACGCCCGGTGTCGGCGTGTACTTGGTGGCACCGGCAGCGATG
Source organism: Pseudomonas sp. TE12508 (assembly GCF_056279485.1). Lineage (NCBI taxonomy): Bacteria > Pseudomonadati > Pseudomonadota > Gammaproteobacteria > Pseudomonadales > Pseudomonadaceae > Pseudomonas > Pseudomonas sp. TE12508. The sequence goes on from NZ_JBWCCN010000014.1 coordinate 154,016, forward strand.
GCGGCATAAGCGGCTTGTTTGATGTGGTCCGGAGTGTCGAAATCCGGCTCGCCGGTGGTCAGGTCGAGGATGTCGTGACCGGCCTCGCGCAGGGCCGTGGCTTGGGATTTGGCGGCGGCATTGGCCGACAGCGAGACGCGCTGCACACGTTTGGACAGGCGAACATTCATGACTCGATCGCCTCCAGTACCTTGCCCGGATTGAGCAGGTTTTTCGGGTCCAGCGCCTGCTTGATCCGGCGCATCAGGTTGAGTTCTACCGGACTTTTATAGCGCCCGAGCAAGTCCCGTTTGTGCTGGCCGATACCGTGTTCAGCGCTGATTGAACCGCCGTGGGCGTGGGCGCTGTCGTGCACCAGTTGGCTGAGTGCCGCGTAATGGACCATGTGCGCCTCGACCGTTGAATCCTGCGGATGGGCGACGTTGTAGTGCAGGTTACCGTCGCCCAGATGGCCGAAGGTGTAATGCCGCACACCGGGAAAATGACGCTGCAACAAAGCATCGGTATGGGCGACAAACGCCACCACCTGGGAAATCGGCACCGAGATGTCGTGCTTCATGTTGCGACCGGCACGCTTCTGCGCCTCGCTCATGTTTTCGCGCAATAGCCACAACGCCTGGCTCTGGGCGAGGCTTTCGGCGATCAGCGCATCGGCCAGCAAGCGCTGTTCGAAGGCTTCGCCCAGTACCTGTTCAAACGCTTCGCGGGCATGATCTTCACTGTGGTTATCGGACAGTTCCAACAGCGCGAACCAAGGCTGACGGGCGCCAAGAAAGGGTTGCGGACCTTCGGGAAATTGCTCACGCAGCAGCGCGAGGCACTCGGCGCTGAGCAGTTCGAACGCAGTGAGGCTGGCACCGAAACCGGCGCGGGCATGGGACAGAAACGTCACCGCTTGGGCCAACGAGTCGAAGGCTAGCAGCGCCGTGGCTTGGGCCTTGGGCAGCGGAAACAGTTTCAGGGTCGCGGCGGTGATAATGCCGAGGGTGCCTTCGCTGCCGATAAACAGGTCGCGCAAGTCGTAGCCCGTGTTGTCCTTGCGCAAACCGCGCAAGCCATTCCAGATTTCGCCTTGGGCGGTGACCACTTCCAGGCCGAGGGTCAATTCGCGGGTATTGCCGTAACGCAGCACCGCGGTGCCGCCGGCATTGGTGCCCAGATTACCGCCGATGGTGCAGCTGCCTTCGGCGCCCAGGCTCAACGGGAACAGACGCCCGGCGTCACGGGCGACATCCTGAATGGTTTGCAGAATGCACCCCGCCTCGACGGTCAAGGTGTCGTTGTCGGTGTCCACCGCCCTTACGCGATTCATCCGGTCGAGCAGCAGCAACACCGCACGCCCACTGGCGTCCGGGGTCGCGCCACCCATCAGCCCGGTGTTGCCGCCCTGCACCACCACCGGCGTATCACACGCCACACAGGCACGAACCACCGCGGCGACTTCTTCAGTGTTTGCCGGGTGCACCGCGGCCACGACCTGCCCCACATAACGACCCTGCTTGTCGGTCAGGTACGCAGCGGCCTCTTCGTTGCTCTGCACATGACGGGCGCCGAGCAGTTGCTGCAAGACGACGAACAACGGCCGACTCATGGCCGCACAGCCAACGGTGCCGCGTTGCGGTATTGCTCGTGCAGGTCACGCAAGGCCTGCGACGGCGCCATGCCGGTACGCTCGCCCAGTTCGATCAACCAACCGCTGCGGTGCCAGTCGCGCACAATGGCATCGAGTTTCGCCTGGGTATCGTGTTCGCCCTTGCGGATCCAGATTACCGAGTTCGACGGGATCAAATCACCCGGCAGCGGGATTTCATAGTCGGCCCACTCGGCATCGCTCAACAAGGTATGCATGGTCGGGCTGACATGCACCGCCGCCACGCAGCCATTGCCGCGCAACGACAACAACGATTCGGACTGGCTGCGGAACGCCTTGATCTGCGCGCCGTAGGTTTCCTGCAAGGGCTTGATGAAGTTGCTGCCCTGGGACACGCACACCGGTTTGCCCTTGAGGTCGCTCCACTGGGTGATGCCCGCACCTTTACGAATCAACGCGGCACCGCCGACTTCTTCATAAGGCGTGGGCACGTAATCGAGAATCTCGGCGCGCTCTTCGGTGAACTGCATATTGGCGATCAGGATGTCGACCTTGCCCTGTTGCAGGAACTGCACCCGGTTGGGCGCCAGCACAGAAACCGTTTGCGCCTCGACGCCCAGCGCCTTGGCGATGCCCTTGGCCAGTTCGACGTTGTACCCCAGGTGCTCGCCGGTCTTGGGGTCGAGAGTGCCGAATGGCGGGCCACTGAGAATCACCCCGACGCTGATGGCGTGGCGTTGCTCGATCTTGTCCAGTGTGGCGTCGGCCTGAGCGAGGCTGGCGCCCAGCACGGCGCATCCTGCCAGGCACAACGTGGCCAGGCCTCTGGCGGAAAAATATCGGTTCATGCACGACTTCCTTGAACGACCGCCGAGCCAGTCGGCGGCTTATTGAAACGATGAGGTGGACCGGTCAGGCACCGTTGGCCTGGAACTGTTTCTGTAAATCCACCAAGGCCGGTGACGCGGGGGTGATGCGATTGCGGGTCTGGGCTTCGATCAGCCAACCACTGCGATGCAGTTCCTTGACGATCGGGTCGAGTCGAGCCTGGGTATCGCGCTCGCCAGGTCGGGTCCAGATCACTGAAGGGGCCGGGTTGAGTTCCGGGCTGAGCGCGCGATAGCCCTGCCATTCGGCGTTGTCGGCGATCAACGGGTTGATCAGCGTGGCGTCATGCACCGCCGCGACGCAGTTGTTGCCACGCAGCGCGAGCAAGGATTCCGACGAGCTCTTGAAGGCCTTGATCTCAACGCCCAACTCGGTGAGCGGCTTGATGTAGCTGCTGCCTTGGGAGGTGCAGACGGGTTGGCCTTTGAGGTCTTCCCAACGGGTGATTTTGCTGTCCTTGAGCAGCGCCGCGGAACCGCCGACGCGGTAGAACGGCGTCGGCACAAAACCGAGAATCTCGCCGCGTTCGGCCGTCCATTCCATGTTGGCGATCAGCAGATCAACTTTGCCCTGCTGCAAAAACTGCACGCGGTTGGCGGGCAATACCGGTACCAGTTGCACCTCGGCGCCCAATTGCCGGCCCAGCTCCTGAGCGAGGTCGACGTTCAAACCCCGTGGCTTCTGGGTGCCCGGATCGATACTGCCGAAAGGACCGCCGGACAGTACAACCCCCACTGTCAGCACATGGCGTTGCTGGATCTTGTCCAGCGTTGCATCAGCCTGAGCACCGGCACTGGCGGCCAATGAGATCAAGGCGCCCAGCATGGCAGGCAACAATCGTTTTACAGGTGAGCGCTCAAGCAACATGGATTTCCCCTCATGGAATGATCGGCGTCCCCCGACCTGATGTGAGGGCATCCTAGGTACAGCGTTGGTGTAACGGAAATTCAAATATCTAATATCGTTATAACTTGCCGTGTTGTCGCTAAGCGACAATCATCACAACCCCAGTAATTACTGAGCCTTATGACATGAGCACTAAAATATCGCCAAAAACACATAAATAAATGTAATGTTTATGTTTGCAGCCTTGATATAAGGAATGGCCATGTCGACCTCATCTACCCTCGATCTCGAATTACTGCGCACCTTCATTGCCGTGGTCGATCACCACAGTTTTGCCGAGGCCGGCGCGCAACTGGCTCGCACGCAATCGTCGGTCACCCAACACATGCAACGCCTGGAACAACAAGTCGGGGTGAGCCTGTTCGAGAAGCGCGGGCGACAGAAGCAACTCACCGAACCCGGTTTGCAGTTGCTGCGCCATGCACGGCAGATGCTTTCGCTCAACGACGATGCATTGAACTCCCTGCGCGAAAGCAACTTGAGCGGTGTATTGCGCATCGGCTCGCCCCATGACATTGCCGACACCATCCTGCCGCCGATCCTCAGCCATATCGCTCGCTCGGCCCCTCGTTTGCGCCTGGAGATCGATGTCGGCCGCAGCCCGTTTTTGATGGATGATCTGCATCGGGGCAAGGTCGACATGGTGATTTCCACTCGCGAAGACCCGACGCTCGAAGGATTTGCCTTGCGCACTTCGCCGGTATGGTGGATCTGCTCGGCGCAGTACATCCATACGCCCGGCGAACCTTTGCCGCTGATCCTGGTGGATGAGCCAAGCATCTATCGCCGCTATGCGCTGGAAGCCCTGGAACGCGCGAACATTCCCTGGCGCCAGGCGTACCTGGCGTCGAACCTGATCGGCATCAAAGCCGCGACGCGTGCCGGGCTGGGCGTCACGCCCAGAAGCATGGAAATGCTCGGCCCGGACATGCGCGTACTCGGCGAGACTGATGGCCTGCCACGGCTGCCGGACGTGACCTACCACTTGTGGATTCGGCCCAACACGGTGAATCCGCTGGTGCGTCGGGCCTATGAGTTGATCAGAAGCAGCCGGGGGCTCTGACCCACTCAGCTTCCCTCGCTGCTGTGTGCTTCCTCAAAGAAGTAATCCTTCCAGCTGGCAGCCTTGTTTTTCAGCACACCGAGTTCCTGGAGTTTCTCGGCGTAGATGAAGGTGCGCTGGGGCACGACGGTGAAGTCGATTTCAGGGTCGGCGACGATTTTCTCAACCAGTGGCAGCGCCAGCTTCGATTGTTCCACCCGGATATAGGTCTGGGCGGCTGCGGGCTTATCGGCCTTGATTATTTTCTCGGCCTCGGCGAGTGCCGCGTAAAACGCCTTGTAGGTTTTCGGATTTTCGTCGTGGAATTTCTCGGTGGTGTACAGCACGTTAAACGTGGCCTGGCCACCCAATACGTCGTAGGAACTCAGCACCTTATGTACGTTGGGACTCTGCAGCTCCTGGTACTGGAACGGCGGACTGGAGAAATGTGAGTTGATCTCCGAACCGCCGGCAATCAGCGCCGACGTCGCATCCGGATGGGCGAGGCTGATCGAGATGTCGTCAAACTTCTTGAAGTTCTGCGCGCCAAACTGCTTCGCCGTTTCGATTTGTAAAGTGCGCGACTGAAAACCTACCCCTGCTGCCGGCACCGCGATGCGGTCCTTTTCGGTGAAGTCCTTGAGGCTTTTTACGTTCGGATTATTGGTCAGCAGGTAATTGGGCATCGACCCCAGCGAGGCGATGGCCTTGACGTTTTGCTTGCCCTTGGTCCGGTCCCAGATCGTCAGCATCGGCGGCACGCCTGCCGACACCACATCCAGCGCACCGGCCAACAACGCCTCGTTCATCGCCGTGGCACCCGAGATGCTGTTCCAGTCGACCTTGATGTCGAGGCCCTGCTCCTTGCCATGTTTCTCGATGAGCTGCTGATCGCGCACCACATCCAGGATCAGGTAACCGATACCAAATTGCTGGGCAATGCTGATTTTGCCTTCGGCCTGAGCGCCGGGGCTGAGTAACGCACTCACCGCAGCCACGGAGGCTGCCAACCGTGTCAATGCGGAGCGCTTGAAAGGAGTCGCCATGAAAACCTCAACGTTATGGAAGTCAAGACGCAGACCCTGTAGGAGCGAGGCTTGCCCGCGAAGAACGCTGACGCGTAATACCTGAAAAAATTGCGATGCATTCTTCGCGGGCAAGCCTCGCTCCCACAGGATTTTCGTCGCTCAAATTTCAATTTCAGAGCTTGGCGATCGACACCTCGGTGGATTTGACGAAGGCAATCACCTCGCTCCCCACCTTCAATTCAAGGTCGCGCACCGAACGGGTGGTAATCACCGAGGTGACGATCCCGGAAGCGGTTTGCACGTCGATTTCGGATACCACTTCGCCCTCTAGTATTTCCTTGATGACACCCTTGAACTGGTTGCGGACGTTGATCGCTTTGATGGTCATGATGAGGCTTCCTGTCTGGTGTCGGGCGCATCCACATGGATGTGCAGGCCCTCAAAGTGCACCACCTGAACAGACAACAAAAGAAATAGATAATTATCTGCTTATTCCTTAATAGAATATAAATTCAAATAACCAAAATGAATTAACAAATACAAAATCAGTATTTATAGTTATAAAAATATCCACGTACTCTCAGCTCATCCCGTCATTCATCACCACAGTGAAGTGCCCTATGAATCCGACTGACAACCTCATCGACTTCGCCAGTTACCGCAAACGCAAACAGGCTCAGCAACGGGCACGGGCCATGTGGGAAATGTATGCACGTAACGCCGGCCTACAGGCCTATCAATGGGTCCAGGCCGCTCATTCGACCGAGACCCGTCACGCATGAACGCGCAGCAACCCTCGCGATTTCTGGCGAGCGCAGACGAACCCGTGACGGACTTGAATAATCTGGAGCCGCTGGAAGAAAACCCGATCTGCGAGCGAGTCGCACAGAACCTGCAACGGCTGCGGGGCAAGCGTCACTTGTCCCTCGACGCGCTGGCCCGGCAATGCGGTGTGAGTCGGGCAATGCTGGCGCAGATCGAGTCCGGACGCAGCGTGCCTTCCATCAAAGTGCTGTGCAAAATTGCCAAAGGCCTGAAGGTCTCGGTGGCCGCCTTTCTGGAGCATCGGGCCTTCGAAGGTGTGGCCGTGCTGTCGGCGCGAGAGAGCAAACGCTTGGTCAGCGCCAACGGAGCCTTCATCAGCCGCGCCCTGTTCCCGTTCGACGTGGCACGCCAATCGGAGTTTTACGAACTGCGCCTGAGCCCTTTGGGCGAAGACCACAGCGAGGGGCATGGGCCCGGTGTCCAGGAGAACCTGGTGGTGTCGCAGGGCGTGCTGGAAATCAGCGTCAACGATGAACGTTACCTGCTGTCTACCGGCGACTCGATCCTGTTCTACGCCGACCAGCCCCACCGCTACCGCAACCCCGCTGACAGTGAGGCAGTGGCTTATCTGGTGGTGACTTACCCGGAACGGCTGGATTAAACACCCTCAATCTAATTCCTGTCCAAGACACAAGCGGGCTTGCTCGCGAAGACAGTGTGGCAGGCGACATCAATATTGACTGACAATCCCCATCGCGAGCAGGCTCGCTCCCACAGTTTGATTACCGTCACCCACAAATACCGCGTCGAACCCAAATCTCCTGTGGGAGCGAGCCTGCTCGCGATGAGGCCAGTACATCCAACATTGATATTGGCTGACACGCCGCCTTCGCGGGCAAGCCTCGCTCCTACAGGGGGATGTGGTGCCTTCTGGAATGAAAAAGCCCCCGTAACCATAAGGTCGCGGGGGCTTTTTTGTGCTGTTTGCCGGGATCAGCAGGTGCAGCACATCAGCGGCATGCCATTGCAGCTCATCATCATCGGCATGCTGCAATCGTTCATCATTTTCATCATCAAGTCGCAGCAGCTTTTCATCATGTCCATGTTCATGCCGGCCATCGGCATGATTTTGCACATCATGCAGTCGGCCATCATCGTGCATTCCATCACGCACTTCATCGACGGCATCGGCATGCCCATCACCGGCATTGGCATCATCATGTTCATCATCGGCATGGCCATGCTCGCCTGGGACATGCACATCATGCTCATATTGCCGCAGTGCATCATCATCGGCATGCCGCAGTTCATCATCATCTGCATCATTTCAGCGCTGTTCTTGAACATGGTCATGTCCATGCCAGCGGCCGGCATCATTTTGCACATCATGCCGTCGTCCATCATTTCGCAGCTCATGGTCGCCATCATCATCGGCATGCCCATCATTGGCATCATCGGCATGTTGGCGTTCATCATCGGCATTGGCATCTGCATGGCGTTCATCATGGTGTAACTCCCTAAGCGATTCGATAGTTGGACGAAGCTGATGGAGGCGGATTCTAAGGACTGGCGAAGGGACGACAAGATGATGGCCGAGCAGCAGGATTTGATGTTGAAACCGATTTAGTGGCGTGGTCGGCACGGCGCCGTCTGTTATAGCGGCGATAGCGTCTTCATCGCATACAGAATCAAAACGAAGACGTGGTTTTATCAGTTACGGATATTCGCCCCAGAGCTATATAAAGAACCGAAAGAAATAATCGATCTAAACAGTGCCGATTTTTTATTCGAGAGCCCTAGAATCGATCAGTTAGCCGCCTAGAACAATTTACGTCGACGTATTGAGCGCCACCGCCGCACGAATCAGCATCTTCAACGCGTCTTCATCCATCCTGTCGCCCTCATGGATATCGATGGCACGTCGGGTGTTGCCCTCGAGGCTGGCGTTGAACAGACCTGAAGGGTCCTCCAACGAGGCCCCCTTGGCGAAGGTCATCTTTACGACATTCTTGTATGTCTCACCGGTGCAGATGATGCCGGCGTGCGACCACACCGGAACCCCTCTCCACTTCAATTCCTCAACCACTTCAGGGTCGGCCTGCTTGATCAGCGTTCGAACCCGAGCGAGGGTCTCACCCCGCCAGTCAGTCAGCGCCTTGATTTTTGCTTCTATCAGTGCAGAGACAGAGCCTCCCTCCTCGCCGTCTTTTGGGTCGATCTTCTTCATGATGGTTGTCACTCCTCAGGATGGGCGCCGGTAGAACCAGGCCAGCATAAATTCATGCTTATGCGTTATAGCACTGGTTCACAATGGGTATATCCGCGCTCCGGCATTCGGCTACCGTCAACGTATATATGACTTGATTGCACAGGCTCTGCTCCTGTGCGTTGAGGCCCCCAGACACGAGGAAACCATGATGATTGCCCACAAAGCGGCCGCTGTTTTGTTGGCCTTGCTCAGCCCTGCCTTTCTGACATTGACCGCCCTGGCCGAGGAAGCGGGTTTTATTGCCGCCACCCCATCCGGACTCAACTGGAAACCTGCGCCGGCGGTGGGCCCCGGCGCAATGATTGCTGTGATTGAAGGTGACCTGAAAGCCGCCGAGCCCTTCACCCTGCGCTTGAAGCTGCCGGCCAATACAAAAATCGGCGTGCATACCCATCCCGTGACCGAACGCGTAACCGTTATCTCGGGCACCTTCTACTTCGCCACCGGAGATACATTCGATCCGGCACGGGCCAAGGCCTATCATCCGGGTGACACCCTGATCATTCCTGTCGGCATGTCGATGTTCGGCGCCAGTCGAGAACAGGAAACCGTGCTTCAACTCCACGGCACAGGGCCTTGGGGAATCACTTACCTCAACCCGGCGGACGATCCCAGGAACAAAAAAATGCAGTGAGCGATAGCCAGACACAATGAATCAATCATGCCTGGCCACCGCACTATCACCCCTGCGAGACACTTTTGAAGTCCGGCAACAGGCTTTTGGCTGGCATCGCTGAAGACACAGCAACAATGTCCGCTTGGACCGTTTCGGGCTTCTGCTCCGCGGCCTCCCCGTTAAGCGCTTTGTGCATCTTGACGGTATCCAGCGCCCCCACCCATTTGGCAATGGCCATGGTCCCGACACCGTTGCCGATGGTGTTGGTGATCGCCCGCGCTTCCGACATGAACCGGTCGACGCCCAAGAGCAGCACCATGCCCGCCACCGGAATGGTGCCGAGGGACGATAACGTCGCTGCCAGAATGATGAACCCCGAACCAGTCACCCCCGCCGAGCCTTTGGAGGTGAACATCAGCACCGCCAGAACGATCAACTGATCCGTCAGGGTCAGCGGCGTGTTCGTGGCCTGGGCGATGAAGATGGCGGCGATGGTGTAGTAGATCGCCTGGCCATCCGGGTTAAAGGTCAAGCCCGAGGGAATGATCATCCCGGCAACGGGTTTGGAAACACCGGCCTTTTCCATCTTGGAAATCATTTGCGGCAGCACCGATTCCGAAGAGCTGGTGCCCAGTACGGTGAACAGTTCTTCCTTGATGAATTTCAGAAACTTCCACAGGCTGAAACCGCTGTAGCGGCAGATCGGACCGAGTACGAAGATCACAAACACTGCGCAGGTCAGGTAGACGCAAGCCATCAGTTTGCCCAAGGAGAACAGCGAACCGAAGCCATACTTGCCGATGGTGAAGGCAATCGCCCCGAAGGCGCCAATGGGGGCCAGGCGCATCACCATGTTGACGATGCGAAACATCCCTTGCATCAGACTATCCAGCGTGTCGACGAACACCTTGGCGCGTGGTCCGACATGCGCCAGGGCAACGCCCAGCAGAATGGAGAACAGCAAGATTTGCAGAACGTTGCCCTTGGCAAAGGCATCCACGATGGTGTCGGGGATGATGTTCATCACAAAGTCCATGAACGACGCATGCTTCACCGCCGTGGTGTAGGTGGCCAGGCTGGATGTATCCAGCGAGGCGACATCAATGTTCATGCCTGCACCGGGTTTGAACACATCGACCACGACCAGGCCGACCACCAGCGCCAGCGTGGAAACCACTTCGAAATAGATCAGCGCACGAAAACCAACACGCCCCAGCTCTTTCATGTTCTCCATACGTGCAATGCCCGTCACCACCGTGAGGAAGATTACCGGTGCGAGCAGCATTTTGATCAATTTGATGAACGCGTCGCCCAAGGGTTTGAGCGCTGTTCCGGTTTCGGGAACGAACACCCCGACAATGGCGCCGAGGATGACTGCGATGAGCACTTGTACGTAGAGTTTGCCAAATATTCTTTTCATGACAGGGCCCTGATTTTTTATTGTTGTCAGGAGATGCCAAGGGGTCGGACTCAGTGATCCGCCCCTTGGCGTTGTGCCGCAGTACTACTTTGAATCGCTGGAAAATTTCAGCGGTTGATCAAGGCGATGACGGCATCGGTGATCTGTCGGGTGGTGGCGTTACCGCCGAGATCCGGGGTATGCAGACCGCTTTCGGTCACGGCTTCGATAGCCGACATCAGCTGTTTGGCCGCGGTTGTCTCGCCTAGGTGTTCGAGCATCATCGCCGCTGTCCAAAACGTCGCGATCGGGTTGGCAACACCCTTGCCAGTGATGTCGAAGGCCGAGCCGTGGATGGGTTCGAACATCGAGGGGAATTTACGCGAAGGGTTCAGGTTGGCGGTCGGCGCGATACCCAGGCTGCCGGACAAAGCGGCAGCCAGATCGGACAGGATGTCGGCGTGCAGGTTGGTGGCGACGATCACGTCCAGCGTCGACGGTTTAAGCACCATGCGCGTGGTCACCGCGTCGACCAGTTCCTTGTCGATCTTCACATCCGGAAAATCCTTGGCGACCTCGTAGAAAATCTCGTCCCACAACACCATGCCGTGACGCTGAGCGTTGGATTTGGTGACCATGGTCAGGTGCTTGCGAGGACGGCTCCGGGCCAGTTCGAAGGCGAAACGGTGAATACGCTCGACCCCGGCACGAGTGAACACAGACACTTCCGTGGCGACCTCTTCAGGCAGGCCCCGGTGAACACGACCGCCGTTGCCGGAGTACTCGCCCTCGGAGTTTTCACGCACCACGACCCAATCGATTTGATCACCATTGAGCAGCGGGCTTTTTACCCCTGGCAATACGCGAGCCGGACGCACATTGGCGTACTGGTCGAAGCCTTGGCAGATCGGCAGACGCAGGCCCCACAAGGAGATGTGATCCGGTACGTTGAGCGCACCGACAGCACCGAAGAAAATGGCATCGAAGGTTTTCAGTTCTTCCAGGCCACCTTCCGGAATGTAGTAACCATTTTTCAGGTAGTTATCGGAGTTCCAGTCGTAGTGTTTGAAAGTCAGGTCAAAACCGGATTTTTTCGACAGGGCTTGCAGTACCTCGACGCCTGCGGCGATCACTTCAACACCGATACCATCACCGGGAACTGCAGCAATTTTGTATGCACTCATCGTTAACTCCACTCTCGTCACGTTCTTGTTGTGCCTGTCGAACGGGGGTGTTCAATCAGGGTGTGAGCGGAGTATATGTAGTGAGCAAATGAGCGTGAGTTACTCCAAATCACTACATAGATGAATTTGGGTTATCAATGAGCCAGACACTGGATTTGTCTTTTTTCTACCTGCTGGCCAACAAGGGCAGCCTGGCGGCGACGGCTCGAGAGCTGGGCGTGACACCACCGGCGGTGAGCAAACGCCTGACCGCGCTGGAAGCACGACTAGGCATCCGCCTGGTCAACCGCACCACGCGCTCAATGAGTCTGACCTCGGAAGGTGAACTGTATTTTTCCCATGCCGCCCGCATCCTGACGCAGATCGATGAGGTCGAGCAGTTGCTCAGCAGCAGCCGGGCAACCCCTAAAGGCCTGATTCGCGTCAACGCTTCGCTGGGCTTCGGTCGGCGCTACATCGGCCCCGCATTGGGCGCATTCTTCGCGCAGTACCCGGAGGTGGAAATACAGCTGGAAATCAGCGATCACCCGCTCGACCTGGCGACTCACGGGTTTGACCTGGGCATTCGTTTCGGCACCCTGCCGGACGCGGCCTTCCATGCACGCAAGATCGCATCCAATCGCCGCCTGCTATGCGCCTCGCCGCTGTACCTGGAAAAGCATGGCGTGCCGCAACGTTTGGCGGATTTACAACAACACAACTGCATCTTCCTGAGACAAAACGAAACGCCCTACGGCGTGTGGAGCTTCACCAACGGCGGGCGCACGCAAAACATCAAAGTGCGCGGCGCCTTAGGCTGTAACGACGGTGAAGTGGCCCTGAATTGGGCGCTGGAAGGTTACGGGATTCTGCTTCGAGCCGAATGGGACATCGCCCGTTACGTGCGCAGTGGGCGCCTGCGCCTGGTACTGGAGGATCAGACACCGACCCGCGCCGATGTCTATGCCGTTTACCCGCAACAGTTGCACCTGTCGGCGCGAGTGCGCAGCCTGATCGATTTTCTGGTCGAGCGCTTCAAGCACATCGATCATCTGGACGAACCGGAATCTTCGCTCGACTGAATAGTGTTGGCTGGGTTCTTTGGAGACGCTGACATAGAATTCAAACTTGAACTGGAAGCAAGCAACACCGGCGGCATGGGTGAATACCTGGCACAGAAAGACCCCTTTATCGAGGAGCTTATGGGGTCAGCAAGCAGAGGTGCAGCCGGGTGCGACACCGATTGCGACCCCTCACGATAGGCAGCTTCCGGGCCAGCGTGTGTAAAAACGCATATGGATTCGCGGTGGAGGTTACGCAGCCGGTTCGAAGACACCTGCAGGGTGCGTCCAGGAAATCAGGAACGATTCAAACCTGTTGTTCTGATCAACGATCAAGACGCTCCCCTAATGACTCTGCCATCCGAACCAAATCAGCAAACGACTTTGCGTGCATTTTTTTCATTGCATGCCCGCGGTGAATTTTCACGGTGATCTCGCTCAGATTCATCTGCCCTGCAATCTGTTTATTCATCAGACCTTTGACTGCAAGGGCCATTACCTCTTTCTCACGAGCTGTCAGCGTCTGATAGTGGGCATGCAGATCTGAAAACTGCTGCTCAAATTGCCGGCGTTTGACATCGGCCTGCAGTGCGGCAGACACCGCATCCAGAAGGTCCTGTTCACGGAACGGTTTTGCCAAAAAATCCACCGCGCCGGCTTTCATCGCCTTGACAGACATTTCGATGTCCCCATGCCCGGTGATGAAAATAATCGGAATACTGGCATTGGACTTAGCTAACTGGCTTTGAAACTCAAGACCACTGTTACCTTGAAGTCGTACATCAAGGATCAAACAGCTTGCACCCTCTGTTTTTGGCTGTTGAAGAAACTCCGCAGTGGATGCGAACGTCTCGACTTGTATACCGGCAGAGCGTAAAAGATTGCTTAATGCATTGCGCATGGAAGCGTCGTCATCCACCACGAACACCATAGAACCTTTACTGCTTTGCTCATTGGATGGTGGATTTCCGTTCATGCACAGCCCTCTTTGGTTGGTTGAGGGAAAAATTCTAGCACAACACTTTACGTTGCGTAAGCGTGCACACAAACATGGTTATAACCACCCGAAAACACTGGGAAAAATCATGCAATAAAATACAGTTCCAACGCTGAAATAAAAGAAAGCAGATAACGTGGGCAATGGAGAAACGCCCTGACCTGGACACTACAACTTTCCCCACTAATGCACCAGTTGCAAAAATGCTCGCAGTTATTGGACAGAATCCTGTATTGACTTTCACCCATTCTAGAATGCGCACGACGGACAATTTCATCGCTTGAATATTCACACGTTTCCCGTATCAACCAGACTGGCTTACCGTTTGCGAAGCTTTCAAGGTCAGTCACTTCGATGGGACCTGGCTTGAGTGAACTGCTAAATCCAGAGTAATGAGCTATGTCTCCACGCCCAAGGTATATGCCATGATGCGCATAAAATTTGCGCGGACTAACCAAGTGCGAACCTATTGGCAAATCACCCACATCCTTTTCGACATGCACTAACCCCAATGGAAACATGAAAGATCTTCTTGGCGACTGACTACCATTGCAGCGCTCGACAAACAGACAACTTTCGAGTATCAGCGCTTTCAAATAACCAGCGAGGTCTATTGCCATTATCGTCAGACAGAAAACGATTGCTGATCGAAGCGATGAAAATCCACTTATCAACTTGATAGCTAGAGTATTCACGACAAACTCTCCGCAGACCCTTGTCATGTAATATATCGCCAGGACTGCGAAGCTTCATTTGTACAAATGATTAATTTAAGCAACCATTAATATACCTCCCCGAAACCTAAGTATTAAACAGAACACTTGGTTGCAGGCGACCAGACTGCAGTAGATTCAACCATGCTCGACAGGAAGGGTGAATTGAACGGTAGCACCGCGGGGGCGGTTGACGCTTGCCCACAAATGGCCGCCATGTGCCTCGATGATCGAACGGCAGATTGATAACCCCATCCCCAATCCGGTGGGCTTGGTGGTGTAGAAAGATGCGAAAATCTGCTCGGTGTTTTCCGAGGCAAACCCTGGCCCCGAATCGCTCACACTGACGAGCACACAACCGGCGTCATTTAACAGAGCGCTGATGTGCAATTGGCGTTCACCCTCGCTCACACCATTCATGGCCTCGAGCGCATTCATGATCAAGTTGAGCAGCACCTGTTGCAGTTCAACGCGGTCGCCTTCGATAAATGGCAAACCGTCTTTGAGTTGAGTCCGAATCAAGGTCCCACTTTTCATGATCTGGCCACGGGTGAACTCGATCATTTCGCGAATCGCCGCGTTGATGTCCACCGCGCCCTTTTGCGGTGGTGCCTTGCGGATATGCCGACGAATTCGACCCAATACATCGGCTGCCCGATTGGCATCCATGATCAGACTGCCAAGTACTTTGTGGACCTCTTCGATCTCCGGCGGCTGGACGTTCAGCCAGCGCAGCGCGGCGTTGGCATTGAGGATGGCCGCTGCAATCGGTTGATTGACTTCATGAGCAATCGAGGCGACAAGCTGCCCCATGGTCGCGACACGGTTCGCGTGGGCCAATTCCGTTTGCACCTCGCGATAGCGTCGTTCGCTTTCGCGGATTTTTTCTTCCGCCTGTTTGCGCTCGGTCAGATCCAGCACGAAAGCGACCCCTTCCTTGCTGCTGGCTTCGAACATCGCCAAACCGACAATCACCGGCAGGCGGCTACCATCCTTTCTGAAATATTCCTTCTCGTGGGGTTGGGCATAGCCGGTCCGCACGGCTTGTGCCAGAAAGTGCTCGCTGACTTCACGAAATTCCGGTGTTGTCAGATCTCTCCAGCGCAGACAGCCCGAGACAAGATCCTCTCGCTCGTATCCCAGCATGCGAAGAAACGCATCATTGGCCTCGACGATGTCACCGTCGGCGTTCCAGACGAGGATCCCGATGATGTTGGCGTCTACCAGACGTCGAATCTTCCCTTCGCGCTCGGCAACCTCGCGGTACAAACGGGCATTTTCCAGCGAAATAGCAGCCTGTGAGGCCACCAGTTTCAACACGGCAATCCGGGATGGGCTGAACACACGGGCGGTCAGATTGTTTTCGAGGTAGAGCGCACCGGTCAGTTTGGCCTGGTTCATCAACGGCAGGCAGAGAACCGATCGGACGTGGTGCCGACGTATATAGGGGTCTTCGGCAAATGGGGCCTCGGTCAGGGCATCATCAAGAAAAACACTCTCACCCGTGCGCAGGACATGGTAGAGCAGTGACTCCGGCAGCAGTGCCGAAGTCATCGGCTCATCGCGCAACTGCATCGAATGGCTGCCAGTGGTCACTTGCGCTGCTATGCGGTGCTCACCCGTGTCCGACAGAATCAACACGCCTCGTTCGGCACCGGCCTGTTCGATGGCTGTGCGCATGATCATGTCGATGAGTTTTTCCAGGACGATCTCTCCCGACACGGCCTGCGAGACCTTTATCACGGTGGCCAGATCGAGGTGTTCGACCGGTGCAGCCATCGTAGTTGTCGGGCCGAGCGTTTGCTCTTCGGTCCTCAGCAACGGATACCGCGCCTCAAGCTGCCGCACCTTACCATCAGCGCCCCAACGCAGGTAGCCGTAGCGGGCGTCTTGCAAGTAAACGCGGGCTACTTTCCCAAGACCGCGAGCCGCGTAGAAGCGAGACGCCAGTTCGTTGGCAAGTGCTTCGATATGGACAAAGCCGCTCTTCTGCGCCGAATGGACGGCTTGTTCGTAAAGCAACTCGGCCTCGATCAAGCGTCCTTCGACGCGGGCGATCTCGGCGTCGACCAGCGCGGCCCGGCTCGCGAAATTCTCTGGGCACTGTTGAGCCCAGATCTGGAGTTGCCGGTGATCCGTCGCCATTGCGATCAAGTGCTGTGCACGCTCGTCCACCGGGACACTGTCGCACCATCGGGCACGAGCCAGCGCGTCATAGAAGTAAAACTCAGCTTCCTCGAAGAACAAATATGACGCCCATAGCAACTGCTGTGCCTTTGCGGCGGCTTGCATGGCCGCCTTGGGGTCGTCGGCCATGTAGCAGGCCTGTAATTTGCGAACCCAGTACCAGCACTCGGCCAATGCCAGGTCCGGATTGCTGGACAGGTGGGCTTCGGTGCCTGGCTCGTCAAACTGTCCATCATCAAAACAACCGAATATTGGCGTCGAACCCCGGAGCATCCGGATCAGCGCCAGTTGTGTGCCAATGAAATCGGTAACCAGCCCGAACCGCACTTTCCTGGCGTAAGCCAAGCCACGTTCGGCTTCGTCCTGTACCTCGGACAATGGCTCGCCGGCGAAGAGAGCGTCGGAGGTGAGGCTATTGCCCGCATAAGCACCATATGGCAAGTCACCGATCCGGTTCGCCGCAGCAAATGAGCGGTGCAGCAGGTCGCGGCATTGCCCTACAGGCTTCATCCAGCGCACGGAAAAATTCGAGAAACAAAGATAGGTACTGGCTTCAAATCGCTTCAGGCCTCGTTGCTCAACGAGTTCGCAGCCGAGTTGGCCGAATCGAAATCCCGCCTGGTAGTCGCCGAAACGCCGTCCGGCGACTCTGAATGCATTGGCGTAATGCACACATGAAGCATCGCAGTTGCCCCCTTCGAGGCTCAGGCTGATCGCCTTGCAGATCAACAGGTCCGTCAGGTTTGCATCCGTCTGCAAGGCAGGCGGGAAGAGCTTGCTCAGAGCGCTGACGGTCATGAGGGAGCCCGCATCCTCCATCAGCGGCAAATCGATCAGTTCCTCGATTTGCCGATCGCCCAGTAACGACCAGATATGGTCGTACTCCTGACGCACTTCATCGTCGCTCGGATGGGCCGACCACTCGATGCCCACATGCCGCAGATAGGCGAGACAGACAGCGACCGCGCCATCGCTGCGATCCATGAGCAGGTAGACATCCATTTGCAGGCACACGACATTGGCTCGTTCGATCGTAGTCGTGGCGCGATCCGACAGCGCCGCCAGGCGCTTGTCCGCGACCGATAACTGCCCGGTCAGCAGCTCGCATTCGGCCCGGTTCAACTCCAGCGCGAACATCAACCCATGGAGACGCGTCCAACAGCTGTCGTCCAACAGCTGCGCGCCCGTGGTGAGATAGTTGAGCGCCGAAGCATAGGCCGTTGACGCCTTGGCACGCTGGCCGGCCATCAGGTTGAGCTCTGCCAATTGCTCCCGCTCGGCCTGATCGGTGAGCAGCACTGCGCCGCTGTTGAGCTGGCCGACGATGTCAAAGATCGCCTCCTCCCGCCCTTGCAAGGGCGTCTGCGCTGCGAGCAGCCGGCCTATTCGCAGATGAGCCTCGGCGCGAGCCCCCTTGGGGATCAGTGAATAGGCCGCTTCATGAATACGGTCATGAACAAAGCCATAAGCGCCTTCCAGCCGCTGAACCAACTCCTGGCGTACGGCTTCCCACAATACCGTGCGGATCTGTGCCTGGGGGATGTCCAGAACGGTCGAAAGCGTCGTGGTCCCGGCAACGTTCCCCAGACAGGCAAGCTGCTGTAATGCCAGTTGCGTTTCAGCCGGCAAGCGGGTCAGCTTGCCGACCATCAGGTCCACGATGTTGTCGGTGTAGCCCTTGGCATGGATGCGCTCCGGACTCCAGCACCACTGCCTTGCTTGATGATCGAAAGTCAGCAGCTGTTCGTCAGCGAGCGTTTGCAGAAACTGGATCACGAAGAACGGGTTGCCGGCGGTTTTGTCCAGCACCAACTGCGCCAGGGGCTCGATGTGCGCAAGCTCGTCGTGAAGCGCATCCGCAATCAACTGCTCAATGTGTCCCTTCGCGAGCGGCGCCAGCGTGATTTCATCTACCCTGCCCCCCGCGTTCCGAATGGCCTGAAGTTTGCCCGTTAGTGAGTGCGTGACATTCACCTCATTGCTGCGGTAGGCACCTACCAGCATCAGATGCCGCACATCCGAGCTGGTCAACAGATCCTCCAGCAGGTCGAGCGTTGCCGCGTCGATCCACTGCAGATCGTCCAGGAACAGGGCAAGCGGATGCTCCGCCCGGGCAAATACACCGATAAAGCGCCGGAACACCAGGAGGAAACGGCGTTGGGCCTGTTGAGGCTCAAGTGTCTGCACCGGTGGCGGCTCACCAATGATGAGCTTCAGTTCGGGAATGAGGTCGGTCATGAGCCCCGCGTTGGCATCCAGTGCGTTCTGTAATGCGTCACGCCATTGCGCCAGCTCAGTGTCGTTCTTGCCTAGCAGCGTGCGCACCAGGCTTTGAAAGGCCTGCACCAGCGTCGAATAGGGAATATCGCGCCGGTATTGATCGAACTTGCCAGCTGCGAAGAGTCCTCGCGGTGGGACCAGCGCTTTGTGCAGCTCATTGACCACAGAGGATTTGCCAATACCGGAATAGCCGGTGACCAACATCAGTTCCGGCGCGCTGCTGGCGATGATCCGATCGAACGCGGCGATCAAGGTACTCACCTCATGCTCGCGCCCGTAGAGTTTCTCGGGAATCATCAGCCGATCGGATGTCCCTTGCTCACCCAACGCAAAGGCATTGATGTGGCGCAAGGACTCCCAGTCTGCCAGGCATTGCCGCAGATCGTGTTCAACACTCGCAGCCGTCTGGTAGCGCTCCTCAGCAGTCTTGGCGAGCAGCTTCATGACAATCCGGGAAAGCACATCGGGGACGGTTTCGACCCGCACGCTCGGTGGCTGCGGTTGTTTGGCGATATGGCAGTGCACCCACTCTATCGGGTCAGATGCCGTAAACGGCAGCGAACCCGTGAGCATCTGGTAAAGCGTGACGCCGAAGGAATAGAGGTCGCTGCGCAAATCGATCGAGCGATTCATCCTGCCGGTCTGCTCAGGTGCCATATAGGCGAGCGTGCCGGCGATAGTCTCAGGCGCCTGTCGCTCACGCGGTAGCCACGAGGCGAGGCCGAACCCTGTAAGCCGGGCCTGACCGTCGGAGCAGTTCACCAAAATATGAGAGGGCTTGATATCTTTATGGACGAGTCCGCGCTGGTGGAGCTTTCCCAATGCCTGCGCGATGCTAATGGCAAGACGCAGAAAAGTTGGCGTTTCCATGGGGGCAACCAGCAGCTGCACAAGCGGCGTGCCACCCGTATCCTCCAGCAGCAGATACATCTGCCCACTTTCTCGCACCATCTCAAGCGGACGCACAGCCCAAGAGCCATCCAGTTCGTCCTTCAGGCCAAACTCGTGGACGAAACGGCCAAGACAAGCCGGAAGCGGTTGTTCAGCAGCAGGTCGTGCAACCAGAACATTGCGGTTGCCTTCCACACCCGAGCGTAACTCTCGACAGAAGGTACGCTCGCCATCGTTCCATAGTATTTGCATGCTGTTATCCGTCGGAGCGGGAACAATAAGTAGGTTCTTGACTGCCGCACATTGCCGTCACGCGGTATCCAGTGTCGCGCCGCACATGCCGATGCCGCCGCAATAGCCTACAACAGCTTCCAGCACCATTAGAACCTGGATTTGACCCAGCCCACCGGCAGCACAAAGATCAATGCCAGTGATAAAGCTAACGGGGGGACGCTTCACGGAACAACGTAGCCTCAAGTCACGCTACGGCCAGAGGCACGGGCTGCTCTTGATGTTGACCGAGATAGCGACAGAAGCACGAACGCAACCAGCGTTCCCGAGGGTCGTTGTGGGCTGCGCCGCGCCAGGCCATGGACAAGTCCGGCGCCGGTAGCGCCAACGGCGCAAAGTCGGCGCGCATCCCTTCCATTCGCGCCATGGCCCGGGCGACGTAGTCCGGTACGATCGCAATCATGTCGCTGCCGGCGAGCAAAGCGGGCAAGGCACTGAACTGCGGAACAGCCAGGACTACCCTGCGCTGCCGACCGACCAGACTCAGGGCATGGTCGGCATCGTCGATGACATTTCCCATCGACGAGACAACCACATGAGGCCGTCTGCAAAAGTCATCCAGCTCCAGGGCGCCAGGGTCCGAATCGGCGCGCAATAGCATTGGCTGCATCGCTCGCAGGCTTTTGCAATGGGCACTGGCCGGCAACTCCTGGGCGAAGCTGATACCCACGGAAATCTCTCCCGAGGTCAGCAATTGGGGTAGTTGCCGATGGTCCACTCTACGCACTACCAGCGTGATGTTTGGCGCCTCATCTCGCAGGTGCTTGATCAAACGTGGAAGCAGCGCGTACTCGACATCGTCAGAGAGTCCGATATGAAAGGTCTCGTCACTGGTGAGTGGGTCGAACGCCTGGGCACAACTCAAGGCGACAGCGATGCCATCCAATGCTGGCGTCAGCCGCGCATGAATTTCTTCTGCGCGCGCAGTCGGCTCCATCACCCTGCCAGTGCGGATGAACAGCGGATCATTGAACATCGAACGCAGTCGCCCGAGGGCGCTGCTGATAGTGGCCTGGCACAGGAAAAGTTTCTCTGCGGCCCGGGTAACGTTGCGCTCGCACATCACTGTTTCGAAGACAATCAACAGATTGATGTCGGCACGCCGCAGATCATTTCTGTTCATCACGTTCACCGCCCAGGCACAAGGCCGCATGAGTAAGGGAGTTCAAGCTTATGCAGCCCAACAGCAAGCCGTCACTTGTATCTAGGTTCAACCGATGTATCCCTTGGTTGCGCAGCCTTGTACGTGGGTATGCCCGCAATCGCGACCCAGTAGTACAAGACCAACTTGGGTGATTTCATCGAACTTCCAAGTTCCCCCACACTTTGGTCTTAGCAGATTATACATTGGTATACTTCAACACTTTATAAGTCGGCGTATGTTGTAATAACGGCCAAAGCTGTCACGAGGGTCCCAAATGAAGCAAGACACACCAATACGCAACTCAATGATTATCGCCATCGTCGATGATGATGACTCGGTCCGGACAGCGCTTGAAAGCTTGCTGCGATCCAGCGGTTACAAAGTTCAAACTTATTGCAGCGCTCTGGAGTTTCTCAACACGAACGGCCCCGCTCAAACACATTGCCTCATTTCCGATATCCAGATGCCGGGAATGAGCGGTTTGGAGCTTCACAAGCAGCTCGTCGCGATGGGCTTTCACATTCCCACTATATTCATCACGGCTTACCCTGAAGCCCTCCCCCCCCTTGGCACCAATACGCCTGCGCTGATTGCCTGTCTGCCTAAACCTTGTGACGCCAATAAGCTTCTGAACTACATCGAAACAGCCCTCCTCCAGCAGAACTGAGAGCGCTCTGAAAGTTCTCTTTAGCATCCAATACAAACCTTCGTATATACCCATACCCCTGACGTATAGTTTTTCTGAACCGATGTAGAAGTGCGCCAAAAATAATCCAGCCATAACATAAATCCACAGCGGGCGACCTGCTGCATTCAACATAGATACCTGGAACTTCGGCGCCTATGTATCGCTCCACCAAACTTGAAGAACAACTTCAAGAACATTGAAAACCTTTTTGAGGAACAACTAATGAAACAGCATATTCTGGTTATTGGTGCGGGGTTCGGTGGTGTGTGGAGTGCATTGAGCGCCGCCCGCCTACTGGATAAGCACAGTCGTAGCGACGTGGAAATCACGCTGCTGGCACCCCAGGCGCAATTGCGCATCCGTCCCCGCTTCTACGAAAGCGACGTGCACAAAATGTTCGCTCCACTGGATGGCTTGTTCGACTCGGTAGGTGTGCGTTTCATCAAAGGCACCGCCGAGCACATTGATGACCTCGGAAGGACTGTTGGCTATCGCGATGAGGCTGGCCGGTGGAGCACATTGACCTATGATCGCCTGGTGCTTGCCGCTGGCAGCCAGTTAGCCCGTCCGACGGTGCCAGGCCTTGACGCCCATGCCTTCGACGTTGATCAGATCGAAGCCGCGGTGCGCCTGGAGAACCACCTCAAATCCCTCAAGAACCGTCCCTCCAGCGTTGCCCGCAACACGGTGGTGGTCGCCGGTGGCGGTTTCACCGGTATCGAGACCGGCACCGAGATGCCGGCGCGCCTGCGGTCCTTGCTCGGTAACGATCAGGACATCCGCGTGATCATCATCGACCGTGCGCCTCAGATCGGCGCAACCATGGGTGAGGGAATTCGTCCATCAATCATCGAGGCGTCCGAATACCTGGGCATTGAATGGGTGGTCAACGCCAGCGTGACCGCAGTGGACGCCAACGGCGTTACCCTCGCCGATGGTCGCCGCATCGAGAGCCAAACAGTGATCTGGACCGTCGGCTTCCGCGCCAGTCCGCTGACCGAACAGATTTCCAGCGTGCGCGATGTCCAGGGGCGCCTGCACGTCGATGAGAACCTGAAGGTGCTCGGCCAGGAGCATGTCTACGCCGCTGGAGACGTCGCCTATGCCGCCACCGACGACCTCGGCAACTTCGCCGCAATGTCTTGCCAGCACGCGATTTCTCTAGGCCGTCACGCCGGCAATAACGTCGCTGCGGACCTGCTCGGTGTCGCGCCCACCCCCTACCGTCAGCCCAAGTACGTGACCTGCCTCGATCTGGGCGCCTGGGGCGCGGTGTTTACTGAAGGCTGGGATCGTCAGCTCAAGTTGGTCAAGGAAACGGCCAAGGAGCTCAAGACGCAGATCAACACCCAGTGGATCTACCCGCCGGTAGCTGATCGGGCCGCCGCCCTGGCAGCTGCCGACCCGATGATTCCTGTGGCTTGAAGCCCCCTCCACCTGAACCCGACGTGACCCAAGCAATAGGAGAAGGACCATGACAATGCAGTTGAACCAACCCTCCCAAAAGGATGGAACACAGAAAAGGAACGCTCAGCAGGAGTCAAACATGAGCTTGCACAACACGGGGTCCGAGGAGCTGGTTCCTTCGCGCTATGCGCTGCGGATCGGCGAGATTGACGTGCTGGTGGTCAGTGATGGAGTGCTGCCTCTGCCGACCGAGACGATGTCCACCAATGCCGACCCGGCCGCCCGCGCGGCCTGGTTCAAGGACATGTTCCTGGGGCCGGACGCGTTCGATTGGGCGCTGAACGTACTGGTGGTGCGCAGCGGCGACAAGCTCATCCTCGTCGACGCGGGACTGGGCGGGCAGTTCCCCGGCTTTCCGCGGGCCGGGCAGTTCCCCAAACGACTGAAGGCCGCCGGTATCGATCTTTCGTCCGTGACCGACGTGGTGATTACCCATATGCACATGGACCATATTGGCGGGCTGCTGGTCGATGAGGTGAAGAGCCAACTGCGTCCGGATCTGCGCATCCACGTTTCAGCCACCGAGGTCGCGTTCTGGGAGTCGCCCGATTTCTCCCTCACCGCCATGCCGTCGCCGGTGCCGGACGTGCTGCGGGCAACGGCCAATCAGTTCATTAACGAATACCGCAGCAAGGTGCGCACGTTCGAGGATGAGTATGAGGTGGCACCAGGCGTGGTCGTCAAGCTCACCGGTGGCCACACCCCAGGGCACAGCGTGGTCTACGTGACATCCGGCGGCGAGCGGTTGACCTTCGCGGGCGACGCCCTGTTCCCGGTCGCCTTCGAACACCCCGACTGGCATAACGGCTTTGAACATGATCCTGAGGAGTCGGTTCGCGTTCGTGTCCGCCTGTTGCAAGAGGCGGCGGCTAGCGGTGAGCTGTTCGTGGCGACTCACCTGCCCTTCCCCTCCGTTGGCCGGGTGGCAGTGGACGGTGACGCCTTTCGTTGGGTCGCGGGTTTCTGGGACTACTGATCGCTTGTCGGGTTGCGCCTGCGTTCACGGAGGCACGAATCTCCCTGAGCAACAACACATGATCGAGAGACCGCCAATGAAAGACTCCAATCGGGAGATAGATCTCCAGCGTCGGGCCATATTGACAAGTTCAGCAGTAGTGGCCGCCAGTTTGTTGGTTCCGCTTTCCAGTTTTTCCGGGTTGACGCAGGCCGCTGACAAGCCCTCTACAACCCAACACAAACCAGATCACAAGGAGATGCGCGCTATGAACTCTATTACGACCAAAGACGGCACCGAGATTTTCTTCAAGGATTGGGGTCCGAAAGACGCGACGCCCATCGTGTTTCACCACGGCTGGCCATTGAGCGCGGACGACTGGGACAACCAGATGATGTTTTTCTTGCTCAAAGGCTATCGGGTGATCGCGCACGACCGCCGCGGTCACGGGCGCTCGACCCAAACCTGGGTGGGCAACGAAATGGACACCTACACCGCCGATGTCATCGAGCTGACCGATGCGCTCGACCTTAAAGGTGCGATCCATGTCGGCCATTCGACCGGTGGTGGTGAAGTAGCGCGCTACGCCGCTCGAGCAAAACCGGGACGCGTTGCCAAGGCCGTACTGATCAGCGCGGTTCCCCCCATCATGGTTAAGTCAGAGAAGAACCCCGGCGGTTTACCTCTGGAAGTGTTCGACGGGTTCCGTTCGGCACTGGCCGCCAGCCGCGCGCAGTTTTACCTGGACGTACCATCGGGACCGTTCTACGGTTTCAATCGACCCGGGGCGAAGGTTTCACAAGGCGTAATCGACAACTGGTGGCGGCAAGGCATGATGGGCGGTGCAAAAGCTCATTACGACTGCATCAAAGCGTTTTCCGAGACCGACTTCACCGAAGACCTGAAGGCGATTCAGGTGCCCACACTGGTCATGCATGGAGAGGATGATCAGATTGTGCCGATTGCCGACTCTGCACCGCTTTCGGCCAAACTATTGAAGCATTCCACGCTCAAGACGTACCCGGGCTTTCCCCACGGTATGCCGACGACCAACGCGGATCAGATCAACGCCGATTTGTTGGCGTTCATTCGCGGTTGAGCACTAACCTCGTGACGGCGATCTGATCGCCGTCGCGGCGTCTGAAATGGTTGGTGCTGGAAAACCCTGAACGACGAAACACCCGCTGAAAGATTTAGCCAATCTGTTGCATCGACCAGTTGAATCCACAGCAAAAAACGGTCATTCGCCCCCCCGAAACAATCTTTGTGATCCCCCGCACAACCGGTCACCAGTGCCTGCGCCAACCGGGCACTGTTGCGCTTTGCCACGCCACGAACTGATATGAATATTTTCACAAGCATTGCGCATTGATTTTTATTGTGTCATTTATAGTCTCGCCGATCACAGGACTGATCCGCCGCGCCAACCCGGATGGCGGGCACCCGTACCCCCAAATGCCCTCCAAGGAGTCAACAATATGAACAAGACAGAACTTCTAGGTGCTCTGGCGCTATGCGCTTTCAGCTTCCTGGCACATGCCGACGAAGACAGCCTGCGTATCGGTATCGAAGCCGCCTACCCTCCCTTCTCCTTCAAGACACCAGAGGGCAACGTCAGCGGATTCGATTACGACATCGGCAACGCCTTGTGCGAAGAAATGAAGGTCAAATGCGAGTGGGTCATTCAGGAGTTCGACGGCATGATCCCGTCGCTCAAAGTGCGCAAGATCGATGCCGTGCTGTCGTCGATGTCGATCACGGAAGACCGGATGAAGTCCGTGGATTTCAGCAAAAAGTACTACCACACACCGGGCAAGTTCGCGATGAAGGCCGGTAACCTGATCAATGACCCTTTGGTGGACCTCAAGGGTAAGAAAATCGGCGTGCAGCGCTCCTCGACTTACGATCGTTTTGCCACCGAGCAACTGGAAAAAGCCGGCGTCGTCGTGGTGCGCTATTCCTCACAAAATGAAGCCTTCCTCGATCTCGCCTCGGGTCGTCTGGACGCCACCCTCGCCGACATCGTCAACACCGATGAGAGCTTCATCAAGACACCGGCTGGCCAGGGCTTCGCACTGACAGGACCCGACATCAACGATCCGAAGTATTTTGGCCGGGGTGCCGGGATTGCCGTGCGCAAAGGCGACAGTGCCAACGTTGCGCGCCTGAGTGCTGCGATTGACGCCATTCGCGCCAATGGCAAGTACCAGCAAGTGATGGCCAAGTACTTCGCGTTCGATATCTACGGCGAGTAAGCCTTACCCCTGCCCCCCTGACCCCTGACCCGGCGACGGCCCATCGCAGGCGTCTGTCGGGGCTTGTCTTGCGCGCCTCGCGGCGCTTGCTTGAGGAACTTCATGATGCTCCACGGCTACGGATCGAGCATTCTCGATGGCGCCTGGCTGACCATAAACCTGGCCTTGACGTCCATGTCCCTGGCAATTGCCCTGGGGCTGATCGGCGCGGCATTCCGATTGTCACCACTCAAATGGCTGGCCGTGCTCGGGGAAAGTTACACCACCCTGATTCGCGGTATTCCAGACCTGGTGCTGATCCTGCTGATTTTCTACGGTGGCCAGGATCTGGTGAACCGCATTGCCCTGGCGCTCGGTTACACCCGCTATATCGACATCAACCCCTTTATCGCCGGCGTCTGCACCATGGGCTTCATTTTTGGTGCCTACCTCTCGGAAACCTTTCGCGGCGCCTTCATGGCGATCCCCAAAGGTCAGGCCGAGGCCGGCGTGGCCTATGGCATGGGCGGTGCGCAGGTGTTCTGGCGAATTCTGGTACCGCAGATGATTCGTTTCGCCATTCCCGGGTTCACCAACAATTGGTTGGTACTGACCAAATCCACCGCGCTGATCTCGGTGATCGGCTTGCAGGACATGATGTTCAAAGCCAAGAACGCAGCGGATGCCACACACGAGCCATTCACGTTTTTCCTCGCGGTAGCGGCGCTGTATCTGATGCTCACCAGCCTGTCCTTGCTGGTGCTGCGCTATCTGGAAAAACACTACTCGGTCGGCATCAAAGCCGCCGAATTGTGAGGGGAGCCGCCCATGATTCTCGACTACAACCTGATCTGGGAAAACCTGCCGCTGTACTTCAATGGCACCTTGTTGACCCTCAAAGTCCTGTTCATTTCCCTGGCCCTGGGTTTGGTATTGGCAATTCCACTGGCGCTGATGCGGGTGTCGCGATCACCGCTGATCAACTTCCCGGCCTGGCTCTATACCTACGTGATTCGCGGCACGCCGATGCTGGTGCAACTGTTCCTGATCTATTACGGCCTGGCGCAGTTCGAAGCCGTGCGCCAAAGCGTGCTCTGGCCTTACCTCTCCAGCGCCACCTTTTGCGCCTGTCTGGCCTTCGCGATCAACACCAGTGCCTATAGCGCCGAGTTGCTGGCCGGCAGTTTGAAATCCACCCCCCATGGCGAGATCGAAGCCGCCAAGGCCATGGGCATGTCACGCCTGACCCTGTATCGCCGCATTCTCATGCCGTCGGCCTTGCGCCGGGCATTGCCGCAGTACAGCAACGAAGTGCTGATGATGCTGCAAACCACCAGCCTGGCCTCCATCGTCACCCTCGTCGACATCACCGGAGCCGCGCGGACTGTCAGCTCACGGTTCTATCTACCGTTCGAGGCGTTTATCACCGCCGGCCTCATCTACCTCGCCCTGACCTTCATTCTGGTGCGCCTGTTCAAGTTGGCCGAGCGCCATTGGCTGGCGTATCTGGCACCGCGCAAGTACTAAGGAGCTGTTATGGAGCACATTCAATACCGCTTGCCGTGGAGTGCATCGGGCACCGAACGCACGCTGACGCTGTTTCGTTTTGGCAGTGGAGCACGCAAAGCGTACATCCAGGCGTCATTGCATGCCGACGAGTTGCCGGGGATGCGCGTCGCCGTCGAGCTCAAGCGCCGTCTTCTGGAACTGGAAACACAAGGCCGCCTGACCGGGGTGATCGAGTTGGTGCCAATGGCCAATCCGATCGGTATCGCCCAGATGTTCCAGGCCACCCATCAGGGGCGCTTTGAGTTCTCCAGCGGCAAGAACTTCAATCGCGAGTTCCCGGAGTTGGTCGATGCCGTCGCACCCCTGTTGGAAGGCCAATTGGGAGACGATGCCGACGCCAACGTCGCACTCATCCGCCGCGCCATGGGCGATGCCCTCGCCGCCATGCCAGCACCGACCTCGGAACTCGACGGCCTGCGTCGCTTGTTGCTGCAACATGCCTGTGACGCCGATGTGGTGCTGGACCTGCACTGCGATTTCGAATCGATCATGTTGTTGTATGCGATGCCGCAACACTGGCCACGCTTGCAGTCACTGGCCGCTCGCCTCGGCGCCGGGGTCACGTTGTTGGCCGAAGATGCGGGCGGCAGTGCCTTCGACGAAGCCTGCGCAATTGCATGGTTACGCCTGGCTGAGCGGTTTCCTGAAGCCAATATTCCCCTGGCGTGCATGGCCACCACCATCGAATTGCGTGGCATGGCAGACACCGAGCGCGGGCAATGCGTCGACAGTGCACAAGCCATTCTCGGGTATCTCGCCGAACAAGGCCTGATCAGCGGTGACTGGCCAGCGGCACCGCCGAGCCATTGCCAGGCCATGCCATTCGCCGGCGCGCAGTACGCCTGTGCGCCCCATCCGGGTGTGGTGAGTTTTCTGCAACCGCTGGGCGCGCAGGTCAAGGTTGGCGATCCGCTCTTCGAGGTCATCGACCCGCTGACCGACCGCCATAGCGTGGTGAGCGCCAGCACCGACGGGATTCTCTATGCCCGCGAACGGCTGCGCTATGCCCAGCCTGGATTGTGGCTGGCCAAAGTTGCCGGTTCTACCCCCATTCGCCAGGGTCGCTTGCTCAGCGACTGATTCCAGAGAGTTAAAACCATGTACAAACTCGAAGTTCAAGACCTGCATAAAAGCTACGGCGCGCATCAGGTGCTCAAGGGCGTGTCCCTGCAAGCACAGGCCGGTGACGTGATCAGCATCATCGGTTCCAGCGGCTCTGGCAAAAGTACGTTCCTGCGCTGCATCAATCTGCTGGAGCAACCCAATGCGGGCAATATCGTACTCAATGGCGAACCGCTCAAGCTGGTAGCCAACAAGCTTGGCGGGCTGAAGGCGGCCGAACCCAAGCAGTTGCAACGCATGCGTTCACAGCTATCGATGGTGTTTCAACACTTCAACCTCTGGTCACACATGAGCGCTCTGGAAAACGTCATGGAAGCCCCGGTGCATGTGCAGGGCCTGGGCAAAAAAGAGGCACGGGAAAAGGCCGAGCACTACCTTGATAAAGTCGGTGTAGCCCACCGCATGAACGCCTGGCCGGCGCATATGTCCGGTGGCGAGCAGCAGCGCGTGGCCATTGCCCGCGCACTGGCGATGGAACCGCAAGTGATGCTGTTTGATGAGCCGACGTCGGCGCTCGACCCCGAACTGGTCGGTGAAGTGCTTAAAGTCATGCAGGATCTGGCGCAGGAAGGCCGCACCATGGTGGTGGTGACTCACGAAATGGGCTTTGCCCGCGAGGTGTCGAACCAACTGGTGTTCCTGCACAAGGGCGTTGTCGAAGAGCGTGGCGACCCGAGTGAGGTGCTGGTCAACCCGCAGTCCGAACGCCTCCAGCAGTTTCTGTCCGGGAGTTTGAAGTAAGACCGCCGCCCACCCTCCACGGCTCGGCGCTGCCCTGACAAGGCAGGCTTGGGATACACTCCAGCCAACCTTGTCAGGGCATCAGGCACAGCCCTTCGTTCACCTTCAGGAAATGTTGAGCTGGATATGCCAACCCCATCGAAAGACACCACTGTCTATGCCGCGCCGGTCATGCGCAAACTGACGGAAATCGTTTCCGAACTGCCGCCGTCACTGCGCAAGGTGGCGGACTTTATCCTGCGTCACCCGCTCAAGGCCGCGACACTGACCATCGAGGAGATGGCTCACGAAACATTGACCTCACCCGCCGCCGTCAACCGCCTGGCCAAAGCACTGGACCTCGGTGGCTACAGCGGCATGAAGGCCGAGCTGGTCACCACGTTGCAGCAGATGGTGTCGCCGGTCGACAAACTGCGCAACGAACTTGCCCATCGCCCCGGTGGCGCGTTTGGCCTGCATGAACAACTCCAGAGCGCCAGCAGCAACCTGGCCACTGCGGCGAGCAACAACCACGCCGACACCTTTGAAGCTTTCGTCACTCGCCTGACCACGGCACGCAAAATCTACATTCTGGGGTTCGGCAACAGTGTTTACTTCGCCGGTCTTGCCGCCTCGACCCTGATGCCCTTTTGTGCGGACGCCACGGCAATCAGCATGGAAGGCGGCAACGAAAACGCCGCTTACCGTCTGGCCGCAATCACCGACCAGGACGTATTGCTGGCGATCTCCCTGCCGCGCTACTCCCTCGACACCCTGCAACTGGCACGCTTCGCCAATGAACGTGGCGCATCGGTGCTGGCCATTACCGACTCACCCGCCTCGCCGCTCACCGGCATTGCCGAGCACACGCTGTTTGCGCCTTGCGATCACCCGGTGCTGACCAGTTCCAACATCGCCGTGCTGGCCTTGATCGAAGGCTTGGTCGCCGGCGTGATGGCGCGCAATAAAGAAGCGGTCAAACTGGCAACCGAACTGACTGAAAGCGTGATGTCGTACCTGCACATCCCTGCCAGCGGTAAACCACCGAAAAAGTGATTCCGTTCTGGTTTTTACCTGATAGACCTGTGCGGGAGTGGTCTGGAGATGTTTTCTTCGCTACCCACATGCTGAATCGCCTCGGGTTCCGTAGATAGCTTGACGGCAAATTCCATCAAGCAGTGATAGTGGAACCACATATCAGGCTCTCTATACTGGCCATCCCTGGATGGTAGTTAGAGCGCAAAATATGCCCGTCACACCCAATCAAAATTCCCCAGTCGTTTTGGTCCTGGCTCAACAAAGCGACTTGGATAATCTTGTAGCCATTCGAATTGAGGCTATGCGCGAAAGTCTGGAGCGTGTTGGGCGATTTGATCCAGTGCGTGCGCGAGAGCGGTTTCTTGGCGGTTTTGAAGCCCACAACACACACTACATTGAGGTATCTGGAGAGAGGGTTGGTTTTGTAGTGGTCAAGCATCACCACAATGAACTCTTGCTCGACCACTTGTATGTGAGACCGAGCGCGCAAGGATCAGGGATAGGCTCTGCAGTTCTCACACAGATTTTCAAAGAGGCGGATGCGGCTGCGCTCCCTATTAAAGTTGGTGCTCTCAAAGAAAGCGCTTCGAATCGCTTTTATACCCGCCATGGCTTCCAATTCGTCGAAAGCAGTGAATTCGACAATTATTATGTTCGTCAGAGCGTTCCGCCGGTTGGCCCAGCTTGCTAGCTGGATGTGATGCACCTCGACGTACGTTTTTACACACTCTGGGCCATGAGAAGACATTCAACGGTGTCAGGAAATACGGGGCGATTCACCTGCTAGCATTGAGTGCTTGAACATTATAAAAGGGCTGATCATGCAGATGATTAAAATAGATGTGAGCGGTTTGAATCAGCTTCGAGAGTCTTTGAGTCAAGCATCATTGCCTTACGATGATGTAAGCGAGCCCGGGCGACAGTTTTACCGTTTCGAAATGGATGGCAAATGGGTAGCTTATGGAGGACTCGAGGGTTCTGGTCCAGATATGTTGCTTCGTTCAATCGTCGTTTGCGAGGCGCGTCGTGGAGAGGGGCTGGGCAAAGCAGTGTTGTCTGAGCTAGAACGATTTGCTACCTCCCAAGGTGTGACCCGATTGCACTTGCTGACGCAAAGCGCCGCTGGATTTTTCGCAGCCAACGGCTATGAACTGCTTGATAGGGGGGAGGCGCCTTTCGCAATCAATCAAACAGCCCAGTTCAAGCATTTGTGTCCTGCGTCGGCGAGCTACTTACGAAAAACATTAAGCGTTCCCTCTTGTACTGAGTAAGTCATCGATACGATTTTGGATCAGAGAGCGTGTGTCTTTTCCTGGCCGATTTCTGCCTATGCTGACAGGCAGCTTAGGGGCCGATAGCTGCCCGCCCTACGACCACTCCTGCATTAAATCACCCCCCATCATTTGACCCCGCCCGGCAGTCATTCCAAACTTCACGTATCACATCCTTAAGCATCATCGCCTCCGCCCAGCGATCGGTGATGTCGCGTCCGTCGGCACCCGTAATGGCATAAGGCGGTGGGCCGAGTTCACAGGTGAATGACAAGCTGGCGGGCGTGTTCGGTCGGGCCAGCCAATCTTCGATCCCATAGCGCCACCAACCCAGGAAACGCTCCAGCCAGGGTCGATGCTGGGCGAAGCTCAGGGGCACCTGGACTTGTTCGCCGTTGGCGACACGCCCATGAAAACCCCAACTGTGGCGCAGGATGGTGTGGATCTGTTCGTCGTCCTCGGCGGTGGCCGGCTCTGGCAGTTCGCGGCCCACGACATAATGGGACAGGTCGGCCAACAGTTTGAGATCGGGCATTTCCTCGAGAATGTCGAGGGTGAACAACAGGTCATTGGTGAGGCGATAACGGTGGGTTTCCAGCAGAACGGGAAAGTCCACCTGCTCGGCCAGACGCTGCCAGCCTTCGATCAGTTCGATAGCTTGCTTCAACGTGCGCGGCCGCACGTCTGCTTGCAGCGTGAGGTGGTGGCAGCCGTAGCGGGCCGCGACATCGATCGCTGCCGCCAGATCGTCCACGGTGCGGGGGAACACCTGCCCTTCGATTTGCAGGCCCTGCGCCTTGGCGGCGGCATGCAGGCGTGCGGCATGTGGCGCGACCCAAAAATGGTCGGTGATCCCGTCGAAGCCGGCAGCGGCGATTTTCTCCACTTGCGCTTCCAGGGAAAGGTCGCATTGGCCGCGGTGATCTTGCATGGCCCACTGGGACTGAAAGACCAGGAATTCACGCATGTCAGTTCCTCAGCAGTTGTTTGAGCGGTACATCGGCGTCGGCCAGAGCGTCCACCGAGAGAGGGTTATGGTGAGCGATCAGCCGTTCGCACAGCTTGATGTCCTTGGCGACGCTATTCCCCTGCCCCCAGCCGCAAGCGCCTTGCAGACGTTGCTCGGCATCGAGGTAGAACAACAGGAATCCGCCACCCGGTGTTATCCGGCTCGCGTCGGGTTCTGTGTTTGCGATCACGCCCACGGTCTGCAATCCCCAGTCGTATTGATCGGACCAAAAACCGGGAATGACCTCGAAGGGCAACTCGCCGCCCAACAGATTCAGGGCGGCGTGACGACCTTGGGTCTCGGCGTTGCGCCAGGTTTCCTGACGCTGGAAAACGCCTTGCGGGTGCAGACGAAACTCACAGACATCGCCCGCCGCAAAGATGTCCGGCGCACTGGAGCGCAGTTGGGCATCGACGCGAATGCCCTGGCCGACCTCAAGTCCTGCGGCCGCGGCCAGCTCGGTGTTGGGTTGCATGCCGATGCCCACCACCACCAGGTCGCAGGGCAGCAACTCGCCGTCGACCAGTTGCACGAACTCAACATGAGTAGTGCCCTGCACCGCCTCAATCGCCACATTCAGCCGGACATCCACGCCCCGACTGCGATGCAGTTCCAGCAGGACGCTGGACAGTTGCTCCGGCAACACCCGACCCGCCAAACGCGGACTGGCCTCGAGCAAGGTCACGGTGCAACCCAAGGCCCGGGCGGTGGCGGCGACTTCGAGTCCGATGAAGCCGCCACCGATGATCACCACCCGGGCGTCAGGTTGCAACGAAGCGCGCAATGCCAGCGCCTCGTCATGGGTACGCAGATAAAGCACATTGAGCAGGTGCTCGGGCACCGAGGCGAGTCTGCGCGACCGCCCTCCCGTCGCCAATAACAGCCGGGCGTAATGCAGCCAGCTGCCGTCGGCCAGTTGCAGACGATGCTGCTGCGGATCCAGGCATTTCACCGGGTTACCCGCCAGGTGTTCGATGCCCAGTTCGGCGAGCTGAGTGGTATCGCACAGACTGTAACCCGCCAGATCGACCGTGCCCTGCAACAGCCCCTTGGACAGCGGCGGACGTTCATAGGGCGTGTGGGACTCGTCGCCTATCAGAATCAGGCGACCGCTATAACCTTCGTCGCGCAGGGTCAGGGCCGCACGGCCACCCGCATGCCCGGCGCCAACGATGACCAGTGGAGCATTGGCAGGATTCATGGCACAGACTCCGTGCAGTTAAACCGTGATGGCGAGCAGCACACGCCCCGCCTCGACCCGGACTTCATAGGTCTTGAGATTGACGCACACCGGTGCGCCAAGGGCTTTGCCGGAGCGGTAGTCGAAACGCCCGTTGTGCTTGGGGCACTCGACGACATGGTCCATCACCAAACCATCAGCCAAGTGGATGGACTCGTGGGTGCACAGGCCCGCGGTGGCGAAAAACTCGCTGTTAGCGGAGCGGTAGACGGCATAGGTGTGCTGGCCATGGTCGAAACGAATGACATCTTCATCGTCGATATCGTCCACGGCACATACATCGATCCATTGATCGGTCATGGCGTTTTCTCTTGTAGTGGTACAGACAGGAAGGTGTCAGGCCGGCGTTACTTCAGGTTCTGCCTGGACGTTGGCGGCCGGCGCTGCGCGTTGTGGCAAAGGACGAGAGACGAAATACGTCGGGTCTTTGCGCTGCTTCCAGATGGTCGGGAGGATTTCCTTGAAGGCCTCGAACAGGCTGGTGTAAGGCGGCGGGCAGTCACGGCGGATCTCCTCGTGAAGCTGTGCCAACGCGTGAAACGGCACCATCGGATACATGTGGTGCTCAAGGTGATAGTTCATGTTGAGGTACATGAAGCGCAGCACCGGGCCCATATAAATCGTGCGGCAGTTGCTGCGATGATCGAGTACGTCCTCAGCCAGGCCGACATGCTGCGACAGGCCAAACAGGTAGGACAGCCAACCGCCATAGAGGGTCGGCAGGCCGATAAACATCAGCGGCAACCAGCTCTGCAGATAAAGCGCAGTACCCACGGTGAGCGCATAAATCGCTAGCCAGACGCGTGCGTCCCTCACCACCTTGGGCCACTCGGATTCGGGGATGAACGTCTGTTCTTCTTCACCCATCCGCCCTACCGCGTGCTTGCAGACTGACCACATCGTGTTCAACGCGTAAGGCATTCTGAACAGGCTCAGCACCATATTGATCAGGCTTGGCGGACGTGGTTCGACGATCTCCGGATCGCGGCCGACGATCACGGTGTCGGTGTGGTGCCGTGCATGGCTCCAGCGCCAGACTTGGGGTTCGAACATGAACATGAAGCTCGACAGCTGATAGACCGCATCATTCATCCAGCGGGTCTTGAACGCCGTACCGTGACCCGCTTCGTGCCAACGGGCATTGGACGCCGTGCCGTAAAGCAGCCCGTAGACGAAGAAGAACGGAACGCAGGCCCAGGAGCCCCAGAACCAGTAACCGCCGAACCCGGTGACGACCATCGCCGATAGCCAGATTGCGGTATCCAGCAAGGCCGGGCCATCGCGGCGCTGCATCAATTCCTTCATGCGTTTACGAGAAATGGGGGATTGGTACCAGCTTGCCGATACCAGGCCTTTTTGCGCCGCTCGGGCGGCTTCGGGGCCGGTCAATCGATAATCCCGAGGCTTGGGTTTACCGGGGTTTTCAAAGGCTGCGTTTTGTTCAGGCATTTTATTGTTCTCCGCAAGCTTGATTGTTTTAGGCACTTTTCGACGCGGGATCACATCGCTGGGGAAAATATAGAGAGCGCAGAAATCACCCTCAAGCCCTTGAATACATTCCCTATCAAGCTATCATCCAGGCCCATTGAAGCTTGATAGTTTTCTATCAAAGCGTTTGCGGGACCTGCCATGAACAACACTAAACGCCCAACCATCGCCACCGTTGCCGAACACGCTGGCTTGAGTGTCGCCACCGTCGACCGGGTGCTCAACGCCAGGGCTCCGGTCAACCC
Organism: Pseudomonas sp. TE12508; assembly: GCF_056279485.1. Lineage (NCBI taxonomy): Bacteria > Pseudomonadati > Pseudomonadota > Gammaproteobacteria > Pseudomonadales > Pseudomonadaceae > Pseudomonas > Pseudomonas sp. TE12508. Next base: position 190,293 of record NZ_JBWCCN010000014.1, read on the forward strand.
GGACACCGCCGAGCAGGTATTCCAGGCCGCCGAAGCCGTCGGTTATTTCGCTGCCAGGCTGATCGGCCAGCGGATCCGCGAACGGCGTCCCACCTATCGTTTCGGCATCCTGCTGCTCGGTACCGCCCAGGCGTTCTATGGCAATGTTGCCGCCGCCATCACCGAGGCGGCGCAGCGTCAGGCTGGGGCCAACCTGAGCATTCAATTCGAGTACGTCTTCGATCGCACGCCCAGCGCGATCATTGCCCAGATCGAACAACTGGCGGTGCAGTGCGATGGTCTGGCGGTGGTCAGCTTCGCGCATCCGCTGATCAATGCCGCCATCGCGCAGATCAGAGAGGCCGGCGTGCCGGTGATCGCGATGCTGTCGGACATTCATGAGGCGGCGGATGAGCCTTATGTCGGCCAGGATAATCACGAGGTCGGACGCACCATGGGTTGGCTGATGGCGCACACGTGCGGCGCCCGTAAAGGCAGCGTCGGGGTGTTGCTCGGCGGCCACCGTTTTCTTGGCCATCAGGCGCGGGTCGAGGGGCTGCGCAGCTACCTGGCGGAGCGCGCCCCAGGGTTGCGGCTGCTGGAAGCGGTGATCAATCTGGACAATTGCGACATCACCGAAGAGGCGACGCTGGACCTGCTGGCACGGCATGACGACTTGCGGGGGTTGTGCGTGGTCGGCGGTGGCGGCGACGGGGTCATCAATGCCCTGTCGCAGCTACCGAAGCAGCCGTCGCTGTGCTGCATTCTGCAAGAGTCGACCGAGCTGTCGCGACAAGCGCTGGATCAGGGATTGATCAGCCTGGTGATCGACTCTCAGCCGCGATTGCTGGCGGCAGCACTGGTCGACTTGCTGGTCGAGCTGCAGACCACGCCGGACTTCGATCCGATACGGCATCGAATCCATATTCCGTTGCAGATCGTGACCTCAGAGAACGCTCGAGGCTGAACCTGTGAGGGGTACCGAGAATATCCACACACTTTCGCAGGCACACCAAACCTGTGGCGAGGGAGCTTGCTCCCGCAGGGCTGCGTAGCGGCCCCAAAACCGATCACTGAGTTCTTTCTGAAAAACTGCGGCAGCCCTATTGGGGCCGCTGCGCAGCCCTGCGGGAGCAAGCTCCCTCGCCACAAGGTCGCTCTTCATTCAGCCTACTCATCAGAAGTCGGGTTCCGAACGGAAAGCATCGGCACTCAGCCCGAACCGATTCATCTTGTTGTACAACCCGCCGCGAGAAACATTCAGCTGCCTCGCGGCCAGGCGGATGTTGCCGCGGGTATCCTTGAGGGCGGCGATGATCGCATTCATTTCATGGGTGCCAAGGTCCAGGGCAGCCAGGGGTTCGGGCACACTTCCCGGCACCGGCTGACGTAGCCTTTGCTTGATTTCAAGCGGTAGATCAGCTGGCTGGATCAGTTCGGTCACCGCCAGATTGGTCGCACGTTCAATGGTGTTTTCCAACTCACGAACATTACCCGGCCAGCTATAGGCCGAAAGAATATCCAACGCCTCTGGCGAGATGCCCTGCACCGATTTGCGCAGCGACCGGGCACAACGATTGAGAAAATGCCGCGCCAGCAATGGAACATCTTCCCGACGCATCCGCAGCGGCGGAACCGTCAGGTTCAGCACATTGAGCCGGTAGTAAAGATCCTCACGGAAGGCGCCATCGGCAACCGCCTGGCTCAGGTTGCGGTGGGTGGCGGCGATGATGCGTACATCCACCTGCTGCGATTTTTTCGCGCCCACGCGAGTCACCTCGCCTTCTTGCAAGACGCGCAGCAGGCTGACCTGGGCATCGAAAGACATGTCACCGATTTCGTCGAGGAAGATCGTTCCGCCATCGGCCAGTTCGAACTTCCCGGCAGAGCCTCCACGGGCCGATCCGGTGAAGGCACCCTCGACATGACCAAACAGTTCGCTCTGCACCAGATCTCGCGGAATGGCCCCGCAATTGACGGCCACAAACGGACCGTTGCAACGCTCGCTGGCGTTATGGATCGCCTGGGCGAACAGCTCCTTGCCAGTACCGCTTTCACCCAGGATCAGCGTGGTCGAGTCACTGCGACTGGCAATCCGCCCCAGGTGCAACGCGTCCTGTATGGCTCGCGAACTGCCCTGAATGGTCTCGAAGGTGTAGCTGGCTTGAGTGCCGATGATCCGCCGGGTAATTTCCCGGATGCGCCGGTTCTCGCGCAACGAAACAATGCGCCCGCCTTGCTCCAGTGGGCACACCGAGACCAGGCACGCCAAGTGGCTGCGATCATGCAATTCAAACGTGCAATCCAGGTCCCTTATCCCTTCATACTGCTGCCCTTCCCCGCCGCGCAGCAAAATCTCATCGGTCAGCTCGCTCTGGCCCAGACGCTGGAACGGGCTGCCCAGCAGATCCCGGCCCACGCGGAACAATTGGCGGGCATAGCGGTTGAGCGCCTTGATGCAGCCCCGCTCATCCAGCACCACAAGACCCTCGTTGAGCACTTCGAGGACGGTTTGTTGTTCTTCCAGCAGAGCTTGAAGCGCCATCTGCCGCGAGACCGCTTCGGCCGCTGCCTGGACGGTGCCCAGCGTATGGAAATGAAACCAGCCCGGCTCGGCGGTCAAGGTCAGCATGGCCAGCGTCCTGCCTTGCGCATCCCTGATCGGCGCGGCAGCACAATGCATGCGCCGGCGACGCAGGCCGATCCCGAAGTTCTCCTCGGCCAGCACATACACCAAGCGATCTTCGGCAATCGCCAGCCCGGTGCAGTTGGTGCCCTGCACCGACTCCAGCAGCCGACTGCCCACAGGCGTGAGGTCCAGGCCGCAGAAATACAGGGTCGTGCCTGTGGCATCGGTCAGATTGATATGGCCCCTGGGGTTGTAAGCCAACAATCCCTTCATGACCTCCGCCGCTGCTGCGATCAAGGCGCGATTGGCCGCCAGCGTTGCGGCCAGCACGGCTGGGGCGACAAACCGGTATTCGCCATCCTCAGGATCGAGGCCGGCACTGACGCTGCGCAGCCAGGAGTCCCAGATAACCTGCCTGACCCCGGCCGGTCGATCGGTGCGGCCGTTCAAACAAGCCAGCCAAGCCTGGTCCAACTCGGCGATCGGTCCTTCGTTCAACGATGCAGGCCCGAGCGCGGTGATGTAATCGAGGTCCTGCGCGCTGAAGGTTGTTAGCTGTGGGTTCACCATCATCGATCCGCTTCTATGTTCACGTTTTAGACATGTCAGTGTAGACATGTCATGCGAATGAACACATCTTTCAAAAAATATTAATTAACTCCTTAAATATCAAGCGTTTAGATATTGGCACAGCCCTTGCTCTCTTGATTAACGCCAGCGAGGACATTCCTGCTGCGAGTCATTGAACAACAATAAAAGGGAGTCATTTCATGAGTACGTCCAAGATCATCCGCCTGGGTCTCATCGGTGCTGGCCGCATGGGCAGCTTTCACGGCCTGACTGCCGCCAGACACATTCCCGGCGCCTGCCTGGCCGCCATCGCCGACCCTACCCCCGGTCAAGCCGCCCGTCTGGCTGCAGAGTTGGGTGTGCAACGGGTCTATACCGATCCACAACAACTGCTCGATGACCCGGAAATAGACGCTGTCTTGATTGCCGCCCCCGCCCGCAGCCATGCCGAACTGGTGATCAGTGCGGCCCGGGCCGGCAAAGGTGTGTTTTGTGAAAAACCCATGGCCATCACCCTCGACGAGGCCGACCGCGCCATCGCCGCAGCCGCCGATGCGCGAGTACCACTGCAGGTCGGCTTCAACCGCCGCTTTGCCAAAAGCTTCCGCGCGGCTCACCTGGACGTGGTCGCCGGCCGCATCGGTACGCCGCAACTGCTGCGCTCGCTGACCCGCGACCCGGCGCTGAACAACCCGGCTGCCTCGCCGCAGTGGGTGATTTTCCTCGAAACCCTGATCCATGACTTCGATACCCTGCGCTACCTCAATCCCGGTGCCGAAGCGGTTGAGGTTTTTGTCATGGCCGATGCCCTGATCGCACCGGACTACAAGGCCAAGGGTTTCCTCGACACCGCCGTGGTCACGATCCGTTTCGACAACGGCGCCATCGCGACGGCCGAGGCCAATTTTCAGGCCGTGTATGGCTACGATGTTCGAGGAGAAGTGTTCGGCAGCGCTGGCATGCTGACCATGGGCAGCGTCAGTGAGTCTGACCTGGTTCGTTATCTGGCCAATGGCATCCAGACAGACACCCAGCGCCTGGACACCGACCTGCTGCGTGATGCCTACGTGGCCGAGCTCAATCACTTTGTCGACTGCCTGCGCACCGGCGATAAACCCCTCGCCAGCGGTGAAGATGCCCGGGCGGCACTGGCCATTGCCCGCGCGTGTATCGAGTCCTTCCAGCAGGGCAAACCTGTGCGCGTGCAAGGAGCCCATTCATGAGTTTCACACCGTTCAAACTGGCGATCAGTGCCGAGATGGTCTTCCTTGATCTGCCATTCACAGAGCGCGTTAAACGCATTCACGCGCTGGGGTTCAGCGCCGAACTCTGGGACTGGACGAAGAAAGACATTGCGGCCCTTGTCGCCACGGGCGCTGACTTCACCTCGATGACCGGCTACATCTCGGGCAACCTGACCGACCCCGAAGACATCCAGCATCTGCTCGATAGCGCACGAGAATCGCTGGCCGTCGCCGCACAACTGAATTGCCCGAGTCTCAACCTGCATGGCACTGGCCTGGGCGACCAAGGTTTGCCGGTCAAACCCGTGGCCCACACCACCGGACGCATGTGGCTGAGCGCCTGCAAGACCCTGGAAAAAATCGCTCGCCTGGGCGAAGACGCAGGCCGGGTATTCTTGCTGGAAAACCTCAATACCGAGGTGGACCACCCCGGCACTCCCTTCGCTCGCGCCGACGATACCCTGGCGCTGATCGAGGCCGTGGGCAGCCCTCATCTGAAGATGAACCTGGATCTTTACCATGCCCAGATCGGCGAAGGAAACCTGATCGAACTGATCCAGCGTGCCGGCAGCGCCATCGGGGAAATCCAGGTCGCCGATGTCCCCGGCCGCATGGAGCCGGGCACCGGCGAAATCCATTATCCGGCCATTGCCAAAGCCTTGTTCCGCATGGGATACACCGGTGTCGTCGGGCTTGAGGGCTGGGCCAGCGGCGACAGCGAAGCGGCACTTGAACGCTTTCGGCTAGCTTTCACGCTGGATTGAGGACGCTGGCGCTCTCGACGGGTTTGATTCAGAGAGCGCCAGCCCCCACGTTTTTGATCTTGATGAATTTCAACTCATAACAAAAAAGGAAAAGCCATCATGCGTCGCTGCACACTTCTTTTTGCCACGCTGTTATTCCTCTTCAGCCAATGGGCCGCCGCCAGCTATCGCATCGGCGTCAGCATTGCCAGGGTTGACGACAATTTCATGACCTATGTGCGCAGCGGCCTGGAAGATGCCGCCAGGAAGGAGAACATCCAGATCCAGTTCGAGGATGCCCAGGGCGATGTGGTTCGCCAGCTCAATCAGATTCAGGGCTTTCTCGGCCAGAAAGTGGATGCCGTCATCGTCCTGCCCGTGGACACCGCCGCCACCGCCAATATGACTCGCGCCGCCGTCGAAGCGAACATACCGCTTGTCTACGTCAACCGCCATCCGGACGAAAGCGTCCTGCCCAAAGGCGTGGTCACGGTGGCGTCCAACGACGTTGAGGCCGGGCAACTGCAAATGCGCTACCTGGCTGACAAGATGGCGGGCAAAGGCAACATTGCGATCATCATGGGCGACCTGGCGCAAAACTCCACGCACGACCGCACCGAAGGCGTCAAACAGGTGCTCAAGGACTATCCCGGGATCAAGATCGTCGAACAACAAAGTGCCGAGTGGCAGCGCAACAAAGGGATGGACCTGACCAGCAACTGGCTGCTGGCCGGCACCGGCTTCGATGCCATCGTGGCCAACAACGACGAGATGGCGATCGGCGCCGCCATGGCATTGCAGCAAGCCGGCAAAGCCAAGGGCGAGATTGCAATTGTCGGCATCGACGGCCTGCCTGACGGTCTGGCGGCCATCAAGCGCGGGATGCTCGTAGCCTCGGTCTTTCAAGACCCCAAAGCGCAAGCGACCAGCGCGCTGCAAGCGGCCATCAAGATGATCAAAGGGGAGCCGGTCGAGACGGATGTCTGGGTGCCCTTTCAACTGATCACGCCGGAGCAGGTAGCGGTTTTTGAGCAGCATTATAAATAGCGTCAAACGGCAGAATTTGAAGATGGCCGCGGGGAATCTCAACCTCAGCGTATTACCTTCCAGGCGAGGCAGGTAAACGACTGATGCCTGATGTCCGCTTTGGGTCCGCTTTGGGTCCGATTTCGGTCAGTCGCAACAGGCAGAAATCGGCCAGAAACGGACACCCACAAGCCTCCGACTTTCTCCTAGCGATTGCAGATTTTCCTAGCTACGCTTGCCAGCAAGGGAATGGCGTAAGTACGGCCTCTCCTTAATTGTCAGGCCAGGGAGCCAACATCTATGGATAGCATGCAGAGCGTTTATCCATCAGCCACCGTTCTGGTGGTCGACGACACCCCCGACAACCTGATGTTGATAGCCGAGTTACTCAAGGACAGCTATCGGGTCAAGGCAGCCAACAGCGGCGAGAAAGCGTTGCGTCTTCTCCAGAGCGACCCACTTCCCGACCTGATCCTGCTGGACATCATGATGCCGGGCCTGTCCGGCTACGAGGTTGCCGGGCAGCTCCAGCTTGACCCCCGCACTCGCCATATTCCGATCATTTTCCTGACCTCCATGGCTGCCACAGAGGACGAGATTCGCGGCTTGAGCCTGGGCGCCGCGGACTACATCACCAAACCGATCATCCCCCCGGTGCTCATGGCCAGGGTCGCGACCCAGATCAAGATCAAGGCGGCTGCGGATTTCCTGCGTGACAAGAACGAATTCCTGGAGCAGGAGGTGCAGCGCCGCACCCGCGAAGTGATTGCCATCCAGGACGTCACCATCCACGCCATGGCATCGCTGGCCGAAACCCGCGACAACGAAACCGGCAACCACATTCGCCGTACTCAGCACTACATCAAACTGCTGGCCGAGCTACTGCGCGAGCATCCTCGCTTCCGCCACTTCCTCGACGAGGAAACCATCAAGCTGCTGTTCAAGTCGGCACCGCTGCACGATATCGGCAAGATCGGCATTCCCGATCGCATCCTGCTCAAGCCGGGACGTCTCACTCCGGAAGAGTTCGAGATCATGAAGACCCACACGACGTTGGGGCGCGATGCCATCCAACACGCCGAGGATCAGTTAGGGATAGGCGTCGACTTCCTTCATCTGGCCAAGGAAATCGCCTATGGCCACCAGGAAAAATGGGATGGCAGTGGCTATCCGCAAGGGGTGGCCACCGACGACATCCCCATCAGCGCCCGTTTGATGGCCGTGGCGGATGTCTACGATGCGCTGATCAGCCGCCGCGTGTACAAACCCGGTATGCCCCATGAGCAGGCGGTGGAAATTATGCGCGAAGGCCGGGGTTCGCATTTCGACCCAGACATCTGCGATACCTTTCTGGCCAATGCCGAACGGTTCCGGGAAATTGCCGAGCGGTTCGCCGACAGCGATCAGGACATGGCCAAGCAGTTAGCCTCGCTGGAGAAGATCGCTGAGCAGCCCTGAGTCCTTGCATCCTTGTGCACACCCAGCTGAATGAGGCGGTATATGAACAGACTGTTCGAGCTGCTCGAGCGCCTGTCCCTGCGCAGTAAATTGATCATCGGCTTCTCTGCGTTGCTGGTACTGATCCTGGTGCTGGGCGTGCAAAGCCTGCGCACCCAGTATTCACTCCGGTACGAAATGCAGCAGTTGTACCAACAGGATTTGGTCGGTATCCAGCATGTGCAGGAGATTCGGGTGCGGCTGCCGCATCTGTTGCTGGCACTGCAACGCGCCGTCGCTACCAGCAACGCGGACATCCGCATCAGCGCCAGAGCGCAGATGGACGTCGCCCAGGAGCGTCTGCACGAGGCCCTGGAGCAGGTTCGCCCAACGCTGCGGCGACCGAGCAGCCTCAACAGCTTGCTGGAGTTTGAGGTGGTCTTGCAGCGCCTGCAGAAAAATGGCGATGAAGCGCTGGAACTGGCTGGCAAGGGCTCCCTGGGTCAGGCGCTTATGTTACTCAACAGTAAGGAATTTCTCGCGCGGGAGCAGGAAAGCGAAGAGCTGCTTCTGCAGATAGAGAAAAACAAGGAAGCCGACATCCACGATACGGCGAAGAATCTGGCCGAGTATGCGCAGCACAGCAGCACGATCACTTATGTGTTGCTGCTGGGCGGATCGACGCTGGCCTTGCTGTTGACCTGGCTGGTCAGTCACTCCATCCGCGTGCCGCTGAATCGCGTACGCGCGGCGGTTGACGAGCTGGCATCCGGCAAACTGGACGGTCAGATCCCTCACACCGACCTTCGCAACGAAACCGGCGACCTGGCGCGCGCCATCGCTACGTTGCAACTGGAGGCTTGTCAACTTGAGCGCCAGCGCTGGGTCAAAACCCACGCCTCGCTCCTGCAAGTGGATCTGCAACAGGCAGAGACGCCGCAACAGTTGGCCCAGGTTTTTTTTGGCCGCATCGCGCCACAGCTGGGCATGTGCCAAGGGGCGCTGTACGTGCTTTATGAAGGCGCACCACGCCTGCAATTGTTGGGTGGTTATGCGGTGGACAGTGAGCGGCCACTGCGCGCTGAACTCGAGCTCGGTGAAGGGCTACTTGGCCAGTGTGCGCTGGATCGCCAACCCCGCCAGCTCAAGGATCTGCCCGAGCAGTTCTGGCGTGTGCGCACACAGTTGGGCGAAGCCCCCGCCAGCCATCTGCTGGTTCAGCCCGTACTGCGTGGCGAGCGTCTGCTGGGGGTTATGGAAATGGCCGGCTTTCGCTCCCTGGAAGAGAACGAGGCGTTGCTGCTGCAGGAAGTGCTACCAAGGTTGGCCGGTGCCATGGCCATTATGGAACGCAGCGAGGCGGCCCAGGCGCTGCTGCAGGAAACTCGCCGCCAGGCTGACGAGATGGGTGCCCAAACCTTGCAACTGGAATGCCAGGCCAGGGAACTGGAGGCCCAGCAGGCAGCACTGCGCGCCACCGAGGCCTGGTACCGCGGCATTATCGAGGCGGCACCGGACGGTATGCTGGTGCTGGGGGCCGACGGCCGCATCCTGATGACCAATCCGCAAATGGACACGCTGTTTGGCTATGAACAGGGCGAACTGATCGGTGCCAGCATCGAGCGCCTGGTGCCGCAGGCTGCCCGCGAGCGGCACGTCAAGTTACGCGACGGGTTCATTGCCAGCGGCGGCACCCGGCAGATGGGCGGCGACCTGGATGATCTGAGCGGCGTGCGCAAGGACGGCAGCCTGTTCTCCGTGGAAATTGGCCTGTCCCATCTGCCCCGCCTGGAGGGCCGTGGCGTCTGCGTTTGTGCCTCGGTGCGCGACGTGAGCGAGCGCAGGGCGATGGAGGCCAAGCTGCGTATTGCCAGCGATCGCCTGAACCTGGCGCAGGAGGCCGGCGACATCGGTTTGTTCGACGTTGATCTGATCAGCGGCAAAAACTATTGGACGCCACAGCTCGAAACGCTGTTCGGGCTTGAGCCTGGCGAATTCGGTGGCACTCTGGAGCACTGGAAGGCGCTGGTGCATCCGGATGACATGGCGCGTGCCAGTAGCACGTTCGAGCGCGCAATCCAAAGTGATGATGATCGCGCCGAGTTCGACTTTCGCATCGTGCGGCAAAACGATGGGCGGGTGCGCACATTCAAATCGCTCACCCGCTTCTCACGTACACCTGACGGCAAGCCCTTGCGCGCAACCGGCATCAACATCGACGTGACTGCACTGGCAGAGGCGAGGGCGGCGGCCGAGGACGCGACCCAGGCCAAGAGCGAGTTCCTCGCCAACATGAGCCACGAGATCCGCACGCCCATGAACGCCATCATCGGCATGAGCCACTTGGCACTGCGTACCGATCTGGATAGTCGCCAGCGCAACTACATTGAAAAGGTGCACCGCTCGGCGGAGAACCTGCTGGGGATCATCAACGACATCCTCGATTTTTCCAAGATCGAGGCCGGCAGGATGAGCCTCGAACAGACCCCCTTCCGCCTGGAGGACGTACTCGACAGCTTCGCCGCCATGATTGGCCTGAAAACCGAGGACAAGGGCCTGGAATTGTTGTTCCAGACCCCGCCCGATCTACCCACTGCACTACTCGGAGACCCCCTGCGCCTGGGGCAAGTGCTGATCAACTTGGGTAATAACGCTGCGAAGTTCACCGAACGTGGCGAAATTGTGGTTGGTATGGAAGAAGTTGGCGTGCAGGACGACCGCGTGCAACTGCATTTCTGGGTGCGCGACACGGGCATCGGCATGACCGTCGAGCAGTGTTCGCGCATGTTTCAGTCGTTTAGTCAGGCCGACAGCTCGACCACGCGCAAATACGGCGGCACTGGGCTGGGTTTGTCCATCTCGAAGAAGTTGGTGGAGCTGATGGACGGCCACATTTGGGTTGAGAGCGAGCCGGGAGTCGGCTCCACGTTCCATTTCCAGGTGCGCCTCGGCGTTCAGCAAGGCGTTCAGCCGCGTCGTATGTTCAAGGCCGATGAACTGCTGGGTATGCGGGTGCTGGTCGTGGACGACAACGCCAGTGCCCGTGAAATCCTCTCGGGCATGGCGCGCAGCTTTGGCCTGGAAGTGGATGTCGCGCATAACGGTAGTCTGGCGCTGCGCATGTTGGCCGACGCCGAGCATAAGGCGCTGCCCTACGATCTGGTGCTGATGGATTGGCGGATGCCCGGCATGGATGGCGTGGAAACCGTGAGCAGAATGCATTCCGCCAGCCTGATGCATACGCCGTCGGTCATTATGGTCACCGCTTTCGGTCGCGAAGAGGCACGCGAGGAAGCCGAGCGCCAAGGCATCCAGTTACCGGTGGTGCTGACCAAGCCAGTAACACCGTCCTCTTTGCTCGAAGCCATCGGCGTGGTGCTGGGCAAAGGCCCGCAGAGCGATACTCGGGCCGGCGAACGCTCCCAACAGAATGCCAGCACCTTAGCCAGCCTGAATGGAGCCCGGCTGCTGCTGGTAGAAGATAACGAGCTGAATCAGGAACTGGCCTGCGAGCTGCTGGAGAGTGTCGGAATACGGCTGAAACTGGCCAGGCACGGCCAAGAGGCCCTGGACATCCTGGCTGAGGATGGCAACTTCGACGGCGTGTTGATGGATTGCCAGATGCCAGTGATGGACGGTTACACCGCCACCCAGCGGATTCGCCAGCAGCCGCGCTTTAACGCGTTACCGGTGATCGCCATGACTGCCAACGCCATGGACGGTGACCGCGAGCGAGCCCTGAGCAGTGGCATGAACGACCATATATCCAAGCCACTCGATGTCGATGACATGTTCGCCACACTGGCAAAATGGATCAGGCCACAGCCCGCTGCCCAGGCAGCACCATCATCGCCAAATGCAGGCCTGCCGGATGGGTTGCCGGATCGTCTTGCGGACATTGATATGGTTGCCGGCCTAGCCACCTGCATGGGCCGGCGAGAACTCTATCTTCGCCTGCTCTGCAAGTTTCGCGACTCTCAGACAGGCTTTGCCGAGCATTTCCAGGCGGCACTGGCTGACCCGGATGCTGGCGCGGCCAGACGAGTGGCTCACAGCCTGCGTGGCACGGCCGGCAACATCGGCGCCAAAACCGTGGCGCAGGCTGCCGCTGTGCTGGAACAGGCCTGCCAGAACGGCGAGCCCACTACGGTGATGCAAGAGCTGGCGACGGAGGTCGAGAGTTGCCTGCTGCCGACCTTGGCGGCCCTGGCTGACCTGACCGCAAACGCCCCTGCATCGATGAGCGATGGCCTGCAGAATGCCCCCAAGTTGAGCGAGCAACTGAACAGGCTCAAAGGTCTTTTGGCCGAAAGTGACACGGCGGCCATGGAAGCGCTTACCGAACTGCGCAATCTGTCACTCGATCGCGCCTTGGCCAAACGCCTGGTTCTGGTCGCGGAGCAGGTGGAACTGTTCGACTTTGATCGTGCCCTGGAACTGTTGCAGGACGGGTGAGCCACACGGTGGTGTCCGTTCTCGGCGTCTTCGCACCGTACATGCGACCTACTCCTCAAAGCGCCCCGTGGCGTCACGATCGCGCTCGTATCGTCGCGTCAGCGGAAACGGCGGCAACCAGGATTCGCGACGCACGATCCAGCTTTCGTAGGTAGGTGTCAGTTGGTCAGGGGTATCCAGGGATCCCAGGCTCACTTCGATTTCGTCGCCGGTGCGGGCGAAAACGGAGGAGCCGCAGCGAGGACAGAAAAACCGCCCGGCGTAGTCGCGTGTTTCACCCTCGATCGTCACCGCGTCCTGAGGGAATATCGCGCAGGCGTGAAACAGAGCCCCATGATGTTTGCGGCAATCGAGACAGTGGCAAAGGCCGACCCGGTATGGGTGTCCCGACGCCTCGATTCGGACGTTGCCGCACAGGCAACCGCCGGTGAATCGGTCCATGCTGCGTCTCCTCTGATCAAGCGACGGTTGTGACTTTGCAAACTGTGAAAATAGTAGCGAAGCCACGGCCATGGGTCGACTAATCTGAGTAGAGCACCAGCACAAACACGCCTCTAGCCTCAGGGGAAACGGGATGACCGGAAAAACAGCGCGCCAGTGTTCGTCATGGGTCCTGCCCTCCCTGCTCGCGATCAGCCTGGCGCTGATGGCGGGATGTGCAGGCAAAGCTTCCACGGCAAGCTATTCAGCCTCAAATACAGGCTCAAATACAGGCTCAAACTGCTACGCAAAAGCGATACCCACTGCCGGCGAGGGCGGCCTGGCTTGGGGCGATACCTTGAGCATCGCTCGCAAAAAATCCATGGATAATTGCATTCGCTATGCCGGCCGATCCGGGGGTACGCCCAATACCTGCCAGGTGGTGTTGTCGGAGTGCAAAAATTAATAGAGCGTCATCGAAACGGTCCATTCTGTTCGCGGTCAATCGTCTGAACAAACACCCGTCGGTCATGACCGACGGCACTGAATAACACGCCAATTCTGGAGAACCAAGATGATCAGCAAGAACACGATCTGTCTCTGGTACGACGGCACCGCGCTGGACGCTGCGACGTTCTACGCCCAGACATTCCCGGACAGCGCCGTGGGAACTGTCCTTCGCGCGCCTGGCGACTATCCGGCGGGCAAACAGGGCGATGTCTTGACGGTGGAGTTCACGGTGATGGGTATCCCTTGTCTGGGGCTGAACGGCGGGCCGGAGATTAAGCATAACGAGGCTTTCTCGTTCCAGGTTGCGACCGACGACCAGGCCGAAACCGACCGCTTGTGGAACGCGATCGTCGGAAACGGCGGCCAGGAAAATGTATGCGGCTGGTGCAAGGACAAGTGGGGACTGTCGTGGCAGATCACTCCACGCGTGCTGACTGCCGCGATAGCCAATCCTGATCGAGCGGCGGCCAAGCGTGCGTTCGACGCCATGATGGGGATGGGCAAGATCGACATCGCTGCGATTGAAGCGGCTTTGAAAGGTTAACCAGCGCTGCAGCCCTGCCATACTGTTTAACATGACCCGTGCAACCTTCCGCTTCTACGAGGAGCTCAACGATTTCCTGCCGGCCGACCGCCGGCGGCAGTCCTTCACCTGCGAGTGCGCACGCGGGGCGACGGTCAAGCACATGATCGAAGCGCTCGGAATTCCGCACACCGAGGTCGAGCTGGTGCTGCTCAATGGCGAGTCAGTGGGCTTGGAGCGGGTGATTTTCGACAATGACCGGCTGGCGGTGTATCCCAAGTTCGAAGCGCTGGACATCAGCCCGCTGCTCAAGGTTCGTGCGCAACCTTTACGGGTGCTGCGCTTTATCGCTGATGCGCACCTTGGCGGGCTGGCCAACCTGCTGCGCATGAGCGGCTTCGACACCCTCTACGACAATGGCTTCGAGGACGGCGAGATCGCCGAGATCGCAGCGCAGCAAGGACGCATCGTGCTAACCCGCGACCGCGAACTGCTCAAGCGGCGGATCATCAGCCACGGCTGTTACGTGCATGCCCTGAAACCGTCGCTGCAGCTGCGCGAATTGTACGAGCGCCTGGACCTGGCGCGTAGCGCGCGACCATTCAGCCTGTGCCTGCATTGCAACCTGCCTCTGCACGAGATCAGCCCGGAAGTGGCCCGGTTGCAGGTGCCGCCCCGCGTTGGCGCCCTCTATTCGCACTTCCTGCGCTGCGACGCCTGCCAACGGGTTTACTGGGAGGGTTCGCACTGGCGCAGCATGTGCGCACTGCTGGCACCTCTGCTGGGCCGATAGCCGAGCGCATCGGGACGGCTGCCAGGGAAACTGGCTTTTGCGGGGTCTTGGAGCCTATGCAAACCCGAGGAACGACAGGATAACCACGACGATCACAATTACCCCGACGATGTAGATGATGTTGTTCATGAAATCCACCTCTCAACCTGGACAGGACTGCGTTAGAAAGACAAGACACTGCACCTTTGCCCGGGAAAACACATCGGCTGCGCCGCACACTATTTTTGCGAGCGACGATTTGAGTACAGCCAGACTGCCCTGGCTTACCGTTACCGGGCGGGATTGACGCGTGTGCCGTGCGCCAATCCCGCCCTTCCTAGTTCTGACCCCCCGACAACGGTGGGGTTCGCGGCGGAATCAATCGCTTCGTCCCCGTCGACTCAAACGCCGAAGCCAAGCGCAGTAGCGTCGAATCGTCATAGGCCCGACCGGCGAAGGTCAGCCCGACGGGCATGCCGATGTCCGGCATGATTCCCATCGGCACCGTGACCGTGGGAACACCCAGGTGGCGGATGGCGAGATTGCCGTTGGCGACCCAGACACCGTTACTCCACGCGATGTCCGCAGACTTCGGATCGACATCGGCATTCGCCGGCCCAACGTCGGCCACCGTCGGGAAGATCACTGCGTCGAGCCCCAACCGATCCATCCAGTCCTCAAGATCGATTCGGCGCGTCTGCTCAAGGCCGCGTAGTCCGTCGGGTACCGTAGTGATCTGGTCCCAAGGGGTGATGCCGCGCTCGGCCATCCGCACATATTCATCCATGCCAGCGGCAAGGTCGCCCTCACGGTTGGGCAGCGTTCCCGGGTCGTGCGGGAAAATCAGCGGCCCGTTCACATCGACCAGGCGATTGAGTTCTGGATCGCCGTTGGCCCGCAGAAAATCGTCGAACGCCCAGGCCGTCAGATCCCACAACTCATGGTGAAGGAACTCTTTGGAAACCAGGCCCCGGTTAAACACCGTTGGCGCACCGGGACGATCACCCTCGCAATTGGAAACCAGCGGGAAATCGACCTCGATCACTTCGGCCCCAAAGGCTTCGAGTGCCTTGCGTGCCTCCTCCCAGAGCCCGATCACGGAAGGACGGGTGTTGATTCGCTGCCCCGTCGGACCACCGATACCCGGCGCATCGCTCGTGCCGGCATCGGGATCCGCGTTGATGTACATACGAGGAACGCCGAAGCGTTTGCCAGCGAGGGCATCGGTATTGGCGGCAAGCGACCCATAGGAAGCGGGACGCACCGAGGCGACACTTGGAATAGGCACCCAGGGTTGCATCCGCCACAGATCGCCTCGTGTATCGGGATCGTCCGCCACCACCACGTCGAGCACTTCGAGCAGGTCGGCCATGGTTCTGGCAAACGGCACGACAACGTCCATGGTCGGCGTCAACGGCCAGTTCCCGCGCACCGAGATCACTCCGCGCGAAGGCGTATAGGCACACAAACCATTGTTCGACGCCGGGCCACGTCCGCTCGACCAGGTTTCTTCGGCGAGGCCGAATGCCGCGAAGCTGGCGGCGGTTGCAGTACCGGCGCCGTTCGATGAGCCCGAGGCGAAGGGTGCGGTGAGATAGCCAGCGTTGTACGGGCTCTCAGCCCGGCCATACACCCCGCGCTGCATGCCGCCGTTGGCCATGGGCGGCATATTGGTCTTGCCCAGGCAAATTGCGCCAGCGGCACGAAGCCGTTCGATGGTGAACGCATCGCGATAAGCAATCAGGTTCGCGAACGCGGGACTTCCAGAAGCGGCGGTAAGCCCCTTCACCAGATAACTGTCTTTAGCCGTATAGGGAATGCCATCGAGCGGCCCCAGCGATTCGCCCTTGGCCCGACGGGCATCGGACGCCTGCGCTTCCTTGAGCGCATCGGGGTTGCGAACCACCACTGCGTTGAGGGCGGTGGGCGTGTCGGGGCCGTCGTAGGCATCGATCCTGGCGAGATAGGCCTGGACCAGTTCAACCGCCGTCGTCTGGCCCGATTCGAGCGCAGCACGCAGTTGGGCAATGGAAACCTCGGTGACCTCGATCATGCTATTACCGCCGGCGGCTGATGGGTTACTTGATCTTGGGCTCAAAGACATCACTTATCTCAAAATGGTTTTTCATATGGGTTCTCGTTGCACTGCATTAGCGCGGTCGATTACTCACAATACGGGCTTAACATCTTTCTTTCAGGGCGCTTGGTGCAGGATCTGCGATCAATACGCGGTAGTACGTCGTACCCGTGATTTTGCACAAGATTTGAGAAAGAGCCCACCCCATGAACAGCCCGGATCGCTACGCATCCTGAAGCCGCTCACGCAGAAACTCGATAAACCGCTGGGTTTTAGCTGGCAACAGCCGCGTCTCGGTGAGGGCGTAAACCGAGACGGGTGAAGCCTGCCACTGCGGCAAGACTCTGCGCAGTGTGCCATCGGCGAGGTCTTGCGCAACGATACCTTCCCCCAATAACGCGATACCCAGATCCAGCGTCGCCAGCCGTCGAATCATTCCCACGCTGTTGAGTTCGAATCGACCGCCAACCTCAACCTCCACCTCCCCTTCACTGCCGGAGAGTATCCAGCGGTCGGCGCGCGTGCCGCGCATACGCAGGCATTCGTGGCTGGTCAGGTCCGTGGGTTGAATCGGATCACCGTGCAGTTCGAGATAACGGGGTGAGGCATACAGGCCGCGGCGCAAACTGGCGAGCTTACGGGCGATCAGATTCGAACTCGCGGGTTCGCCCATGCGAATGACCACATCAACCGGCTCACTCACCAGATCGACCTGACGCGGAGTCAGATCCAACTCGAAGCTGATACCGGGATACAACCGGGCAAACTCCGCAATCAGCGGCGCCAGGTAGATATTGGCGAAATCCACCGGGAGTGAAGCCCGCAGCACTCCGCTGGGCCGGGCAAGCATTTCGCCGAGCTGCTCGTGCGCGAGCCGGGCTTCGTCGACGATGCGTTTGCAGCGATCGAAGTACAACTGCCCTGCCTCGGTCAGCTCGATTTTGCGCGTGGTGCGATGCAAAAGCCTTAGCCCGATTTCCTTTTCAAGGCCACTTATCCGACGCGACAGCGTCGAGTTCGGCATCCCCATCGCCTCCGCCGCCCGGCGGAAACTGCGCGCCTTCACGACTTCGACGAACAACGCCATGTCGTTGAGAAACTCCAATGTCATTGCTCCATCAGTGGATCAGTCATTTCAGTTTTACCCGGTTTATCCCGGATTCGGATTGATCAATGATAGCCACATCGTTTACCGAGGAGTACCGCAATGCATTCGCTTTTTTCTCAGGTCCAGATCGGTCGCCATACACTGACCAACCGCATGGTCATGGCCCCGATGACCCGTTCGCGTTCCGATGATTTCGGGGTACCTACCGAGCTGGTGCCGACCTACTACGCGCAGCGCGCCGGTGCCGGATTGATCATCTCTGAAGGGGTGTTCCCTGTGGCCTTGGGCAAGGGTTATGTGCGCACTCCCGGTATCGAAACCGCCGAGCAAGTGGCCGCCTGGAAGCACGTCACCGAGGCCGTACATGCTCGCGGCGGTCGGATCTTCATGCAGCTGATGCACTGCGGACGCATATCGCACCCTTCGCTGCTGCCGAATGGCGCCCTGCCACAGGCCCCCTCCGCGATCAAACCCGCCGGCCAGACCTGGACAGCCACGGGCCTTCAGGACTTCGTCACCCCACATGCGCTGACCGTGGTCGAGATTGCCGCGGTCATCGAGGGCTACCGTCGGGCCGCACGCCTGGCCATCGAGGCCGGTTTCGACGGTGTCGAACTGCATGCCGCTTCGGGGTATCTGCCTGAACAGTTTCTCTCGACGAGCAGCAATCAGCGCACGGATGAGTACGGTGGATCGGTTGAAAAACGTGCTCGTTTTGTACTGGAGGTGTTGAACGCCATAGCGACGGAAATTGGCAGTGATCGCGTCGGCATCAAGCTCTCCCCTGAAATGAACTTCAACGACATCGTCGATGCCAACCCGCAAGAAACCTACACCTGGCTGGTCGAGCAATTGCGCGGGCTGAATCTCGCTTATCTGCACGTGGCCCTGTTCGGCGCCAGCGTCGACTACCACGCCTTGCTGCGCCCACTGTTCGATGGCAGCTACCTGATCGGTGGCGGACTCGACCAAAACGCCGCCCAGTCCCTGCTCGCCAAGGGCCAGGCCGACGCGGTGGTGTTTGGCAACGCATTCCTCGCCAACCCCGACCTGCCCGAGCGTTTTCGCACAGGCGCCGAGCTGAATGTGCCGGACAAAGACACGTTCTACGCAGCGGGCGCTCAGGGGTATATCGATTACCCGACCATGAGCCCGGCTCAAAGCGCCTGAGGAAACTGCCATTCCCATGCATGCCCCAACCTTGCTGCCAGGAGAATCATCATGACGTACGAAAAATTCAGTGCCGACAATGCCGCCCTGCTGTTGATCGATCACCAGGTGGGGACGATGGGGTGGGTGAAATCCATTCCGTTCGAAGAGCTGAAACGCAATGCGCTGATGCTCGCCAAAGCGGCCAGTATTCTGAAGCTTCCGGTGGTCCTGACCTCCAGCATGGAGGAATACGCTCAGGGGCCGCTGCTCAGTGAACTGGAGCAGATCCTGCCCGCCGAATTCGCTTCCCGCGTCAAACGACTGGGTATCGTCAACGCGATGGACGATGAACACTTCGCCGCCGCCGTCAAAGCCACGGGCCGTAAAAAACTCATCATTGCCGGTGTCACCAATGACGTCTGCACGGTCTATCCGGCGCTGAGTCTGGTGCGCGAGGGGTATGAAGTTCAGGTGGTGGCCGATGGCGGCGGCTCACCGAGTGTCATGGCCGATGACATCGCCCTGCGGCGGATGGATAAAGGCGGCGTGACGCTGACGACCACTAACCAGCTGATTGCAGAACTCGCCGGAAGCTGGGCTACGCCGCAAGGTGGGCAGTTGGTGCAAGTGCTGATGGAAGCGCTTCAAGGCTAAAGGCTTCCAAACAGTAGAAGTGCAAAACCTGTGGGAGCGAGCCTGCTCGCGATAGCGGTGGATCAGCCAACATTACCTGGAATGGCTGAATGCAATCGCGAGCAGGCTCGCTCCCACAGAGATGAATCGCGTCTACATCTCAACCTGCGTGCCCAGTTCTATCACGCGATTGAGCGGCAACTTGAAGTATTTGAGGTTGCTGTTGGCGTTCTTCAGCAAGAACGCGAACAGGCTTTCACGCCAACGGGCCATGCCGATACGTTTGGTCGGGATGACAGTCTCACGGCTGAGGAAGTAAGTGGTGCGCATCGGGCTGAAATCCAGCTCTTTCAAATGGCACAGGCTCAACGCCAGAGGCACGTCGGGCTCCTCGATAAAACCAAAGTGCAGACTCACTCGAAAGAACCCTTCACCATAAGCCTCGACCTCGAATCGCCGGTCCGCCGCCACGCGTGGGCTGTCTTCAGACACCACGGTGAGCAACACCACCTGCTCGTGCAGCACCTGGTTATGCAACAGGTTGTGCAAGAGGGCATGAGGGACCGCATCAGCCCTGGCCGTCAGAAATACCGCGGTACCCTGCACACGATGGGGTGGTTGCGAGCCAATGCTGCTGATGAACAACGGCAGCGGCAGCGAGGTTTCGTCCAGTCGCTCGACAATGATCTTTCGGCCCCGTTTCCAGGTGGTCATCAATATGAACAGGGCAATACCAGCAATCACCGGGAACGCACCGCCCTGGAAGATCTTTGGAGCGTTGGCGGCGAAGTACAGGCTGTCCACTATGAGAAAACCCAAGAGCATCGGAATAGCCAGCCAACGAGGTGTTTTCCAAAGCAGCAATACAACAGCCGAGGACAGAATGGTGGTAATCAGCATGGTCCCCGTCACCGCCACGCCATAAGCCGCTGCCAGCGCACTGGACGATTCAAAACCGATGACCAGCAACACGACGCCGACCATCAGCGCCCAGTTCACCATGCCGATGTAAATCTGCCCCTGCTCCTGACTGGAGGTGTGCTGGATAAACATACGCGGCACGTAACCCAGCTGAATGGCCTGGCGAGTCAGTGAGAACGCGCCGGAAATCACCGCCTGGGAGGCGATGATGGTGGCCAGTGTCGAGAGCGCGACCATCGGCAGCAACGCCCAGTCAGGTGCCAATAGATAGAACGGATTACGTACCGCTTCCGGGTTCCCGAGGATCAGCGCACCCTGGCCAAAATAGTTGAGTACCAGGCCGGGGAGCACCAGGATGAACCAGGCTCGGGCAATGGGTTTGCGACCAAAATGGCCCATATCGGCATACAGTGCTTCGGCACCGGTCAATGCCAACACGACGGCGCCCAGAATGGCGACGCCAATGCCCGGATGGACCACGAAAAATTGCACCGCCCAGGCAGGGTTCAGCGCTTGCAGAACTTCCGGCCGTTGCAAGATGCCGTAAATGCCAAGTGTGCCCAACACCACAAACCACAGCACCATGACCGGGCCGAACAGGATGCCGATACGAGCCGTGCCGTGTTTCTGTATCAGGAACAGTGCGACCAGGACGACCACGGACAGCGGAACCACCCAATGCTCAATGCCATCGAACGCAAGCTGTAGCCCTTCAACCGCAGAGAGCACCGAGATGGCCGGGGTGATCATGCTGTCGCCGTAAAAAAGTGCCGCGCCAAACAGGCCAAGCAACACCAGGACCCTGCTCATTTTGGGATACGGCGCCGCGGCCCGACGTGCCAGTGCCGTCAAGGCCATGATGCCCCCTTCGCCCTGGTTGTCGGCACGAAGGATAAACAGCACGTACTTGATCGAGACGACCCAGATCAGTGACCAGAAGATCAACGACAGAACGCCCAGTACACCGTCGTGATTGGCCTGGACTCCGTAATGACCGGCGAATACTTCCTTGAGGGTGTAAAGAGGGCTGGTGCCGATATCCCCATAAACCACGCCCACCGCGGCGACGAGCAAACCCACTCCTGAGGTTTTGGAATGGGATTCTTCATGGGCCGGGGTCGCTGTTTCGCTCACGGGTTGCTTCTCGATAAGGAGGAAGGATTGCAATGTCAGTCAGTTTAGAGAGATCCGTGTGGGAGCGGCGGTGCGACGATTCGACTTGCTCGCGAATGTCGCCTGACACACCGCTTTCGCGAGTAAGCCCGCTCCCACAGGTTTCGCACTTAACTGACTGGAATCAGGAAAAATTACAGGCATATTCATGATCAAAAAAACGCGGCAAGTATCGTCGCGAGGGAGAATATCGACCGTAAAGAATCCGTAAAATTGTACGAATAGCACCCTCCCCCAATGCTCATCAAGCGGTTCACTCCTATTTTGCCGTCCCGCCACGAGGTTTATAGAACAGGAATTTCCGGGTCTCAGCCGTCTTGGTGTATTTCTTCGCCCAGGCGGGCTTCACCGTTCTGTCGTGGAAATACAAGGCACCATGGGTTCGATCCGTGAGTTGCTTGTTGAGTGCCTTGCGCGCGATTTCCTTGGCGAGGGCATATTCGTCGTCTTCCTTTACCTGATCTGCACGGCCGTCGCACCACCATGAAAACTGGCAGGAGCCCGTTTCAGAGCCTTGCTTGACCACGGCGCACACCGTATCGGGAAACCCACCATGGCCGAGCCGGTTCATAACCACGCTGGCGACGGCTTCCATGTTGGCAGGTGCAATACCTTTGGCTTCCCAATAGATACTGCGTGCAAAGCAGGTGATTGCATCGTCCAGAGGGGCTGCGCCTGCCGGATCGACCGCCTGCACTTCGGAGGGGGTGATGACCTCGGACTTGGGCACCGGAAGTTCGCTGTCCTTCTCGGCGGCTTTCTCTTCCAGGACCTGCGCCTTGTCTTCAGCCACTTCCTGTTTTTGCTCCTGCTCAGTCGCCAACACCTGGCCGCACAGAAGGATGATTGCGAAGCAGGTGACTACCCATTTTAATCGCATGATCGATCCTTCCGATGACACTGGCTTGAGCAATGAAACTGCGATGTTGTAGTGCTGACCTGCTGTGATTGTAGTCGTCGCACGTCATTCCAGCCGTCTGACAATAAACGCACTTCGGCGCAAAAAGGCATTGCGTGCGCAGGGGGGAAATCGCGCATCATGAGTGCAGTCCGTCCAAGGGAGATTTTCATGCGCAGCCTGTCATCCGTTTTGCATCTTGCCGTGTTGTCAATCGGGCTGGTGTTCAGCGTCGCCGCGTCGGCGGCCGATGAAACGCAACTGGTCGAGTCGATCAACATTTACCGCAGCCAGGCGCAGCGCTGCGGCGGCCAGGCGTCTTCGGAGTTGCCGCCGCTGGCGAGCGATCCGCGTCTGGTCCTGTCCGCCAACAGCATCGGTAACTTGCAACAGGCACTGGCCCGCGCGGCGTATCCAATGGTCAATGTGCAGGCGATCAGCCTGTCCGGCCCGCGTGATGCGCCGTCCGCCATGAAGGCGATTCAGGAGAGCTTCTGCCAAGTGGTGCTGGACCCGCAATTCGTCGACATCGGCGTCAGCCGCGATGGCCGTGAGTGGCGCATCGTGCTTGCGCGTCCGCTGTTGACCGGGCGTTTGGGTGATTGGCAGGCCGAGGGACAGAAACTGCTTGAAGCGATGAATAGCGCCCGCGCTCAGACGCGCCAGTGCGGCACCCAAGCCTTCACCGCCACGACGCCGCTGGCCTGGAACGCCACACTGGGCTCCGCGGCCGAGACCCACAGCCGCGCCATGGCCAACAATAACTATTTCGATCACAAGGACCGCGACGGCCGCACACCGGGTGATCGGGCTGAATTGGCCGGTTATGCGGGCCAGCAGGTCGGCGAGAACATCGCCGCCGGGCAAGACACCGTGCGCAAGGTGGTCGATGGCTGGCTGGCCAGCCCGGGCCATTGCGCCAACCTGATGAACCCACAATTTCGCGAGCTGGGTGCGGCCTACGCGGTGGACCCGAAGAGTGACGCAGGCATTTACTGGACGGCGATGTTTGGTACGCCGTGAAGGCTTGAATTGCCCTTTGAAAAAGGAATCGTGATTTGAATAAAGCCCCCTCTTCCACCGTCGAACAGGACCTGTCGAAGCCTGAGGCGATCAGCCTGCGAGAAGCCTTTCTGTTCTGGCTGAAGCTGGGTTTCATCAGTTTCGGCGGGCCGGCCGGACAGATCTCGATCATGCACCAGGAGTTGGTGGAGCGCCGACGCTGGATCTCGGAACGGCGCTTTCTGCATGCCCTCAACTA
This sequence comes from Pseudomonas sp. TE12508, assembly GCF_056279485.1. Lineage (NCBI taxonomy): Bacteria > Pseudomonadati > Pseudomonadota > Gammaproteobacteria > Pseudomonadales > Pseudomonadaceae > Pseudomonas > Pseudomonas sp. TE12508. The sequence continues at coordinate 213,824 of NZ_JBWCCN010000014.1, forward strand.
CTGCATGTTGTTGCCTGGGCCTGAGGCTCAGCAGTTAGCGACCTACATCGGCTGGCTGATGCACCGCACGTGGGGCGGCCTGATTGCCGGCGTGCTGTTTGTGCTGCCTTCGCTTTTCATCCTGATCGGGTTGTCGTGGGTGTACATCGCCTTTGGCGAAGTGCCGGTGGTGGCCGGGCTTTTCTATGGGATCAAGCCTGCCGTGACCGCCATTGTGGTGCAGGCGGCCCACCGAATCGGCTCGCGGGCATTGAAGAACAATTGGCTGTGGGGCATCGCCGCGGCTTCATTCACGGCCATCTTCGTGTTCAATGTACCGTTCCCGTTGATTGTGCTGGGCGCCGCGATCATCGGTTATGTCGGCGGACGTCTGGCACCTGAACGGTTCCGCACCGGGGGCCACAGCACGGAGAAAAAATCCTTCGGCCCAGCCTTGATCGATGACGATACCCCGCCTCCCGAACACGCCCGCTTCAACAGTTTTAAATTGCTGCGTCTGGTGCTGGTGGGTGCGGCGTTGTGGGTATTGCCGATGGGCATTCTCACCACTCTGTTCGGCTGGGAAGGCACCCTGACCCAGATGGCCTGGTTCTTTACCAAAGCGGCATTGCTGACATTCGGCGGCGCGTACGCCGTGCTGCCTTATGTGTATCAGGGCGCGGTCGGCCATTATGGCTGGCTGACACCCACGCAGATGATCGACGGTCTGGCACTCGGCGAAACCACCCCCGGGCCGCTGATCATGGTGGTGGCCTTCGTCGGCTTTGTCGGCGCCTATGTTCAGCAGGTGTTCGGCCCTGATCATGTGTTCCTGGCCGGCGCCCTCGCCGCCACGCTGGTGACCTGGTTCACCTTTCTGCCATCGTTCCTGTTCATCCTCGCCGGCGGTCCGCTGGTAGAGTCGACGCACAACGAACTCAGGCTCACCGCGCCGCTGACCGCGATTACCGCGGCGGTGGTCGGCGTGATCCTTAATCTGGCGTGTTTCTTCGGCTACCACGTGCTCTGGCCCAACGGCTTCGGCGGCCAACTCGACTGGCCTTCGGCGCTGATCGCCATTGCAGCGGCCATCGCTTTGTTCCGCTTCAAGCGGGGTGTGATCGAGGTGTTGATGGGGTGCGGGCTGATCGGGCTGGCGGTGCATCTACTGCGCTAGCCCATCAAGACGCAAATCAATGACGTTGCCGTTGCCTCTGTAGCTCAGTCTTCAGCCAGAGGCTGGCCGGTTGTACCCCCGCCGGACAGCGCACTTCATAGGCGCGGCCACTCATACTGCTTTGGGTGGCCGCCAGCTCGATGAAGTCTTCGGCGCTGTTTACCTTGTTTCTGTCTTCGAGGTACGTCAGTTTCTTCTGCAAATGTACCCGGGCCTCAGCGCCCGGGTATTCGCTCCCGTTGCGCACAAACCGGCACTCACTGTGCTCGACGAAGTCCAGCAAGCTGTTTATTTCCTGAGTGGCTTGAGGTGGGGTTTGCGCCTGTGCATTGGGCATTATGGCGGTCAGGCCGATACCCGCCGCGATCAACCAGTGGCTGACATGCCGAGTGAAACGTCCAGGCAGAATTCCCATGGTGACACCTCGCAGGACTGACGGCAGATCAGAGCGGTGGTGCCCGCTCTGAAGGCTGGCGAGCAAGTATCAATCGTCGTCGCGGTCGTCGCGGTCCCGGTCACGGTAACGACGGCGATCATCACGCCGGTCGTAATCCCGGTCATACCGTCGATCATCACGCTGGTCATAACCTCGGTCATGGTCGCGACGGTATTCACGGCGGTGATCCCGATCGTACCTGTCATCATCTTCCCAGTGAGGAAAGCAGCCTCCCAACAGGAGGGTACTTGCAATGGCCAGGGTCATTATCGCGGTGCGCTTCATTTGAACGTCCTAAAAGGTCAGAGCTGCGGGGATGAGGTGACGCTTCCCGCGAAATAAATCGCAGTGCGTTCAAACCCATAACTACGACCTTCCAGCCAATCAATGATTCAGTTATCGCAGGGCCTTACAGCGTTCTTTGGCTGTTACCGATGGTTTTGGCTTTTTCGATAGCCCACTCCATCGCCGCTTCCATGTCCAGCAGATGCGGCGACGGATGGTTGTCCTCAACGATGGCCGAACCGTCCGGCCAATAGACACCCATGAACATCTTCAACGAGCCGTCTCTCAATATCTCGGCTTTAACCTCGATGCTGCATCCGTTCGATAGCGTTTCCGAGTGGATCATATGGCGCTCAGTCATGGCTGCATTCCTCCCGTCGTTGCTATCAGCGTAACCCATGCAGCACTGAGCGCGATGACGCTCAAGCGTCTATCTGCACCACCTCGATCCCCAGTTTTTGATAATCCTCGACATTGCCCGAGGCCACGTGACGTTCGGTGATCAGGGTATGCACGCGGTTGCAAGGCGCAACAACGAAAGGCTCCACCGCCCCCAGTTTGTCCGCGGTGGTGACGGCAATCACATGGGAAGCGCTGGCGAGCATCGCCTGCTTCACCGGTACCTCATCGAAATGCAGCGAGCTGATGCCGACTTCCGGATGAATGGCGCAGACCCCGGTGAACAGCAGATCGGCCTTGATGCCTTCGATCAACCGCAGGGTTTCATGGCCGCCGGAAGACATCGTCGCGGGATTGAGCTGACCACCGGCAACAATCACCGTGATGCCTTTGTATTCGGCCAGGGTGATCGCGATCATCGGCGACGCGGTGATGGCCGTGATGGAGATGTCAGCGGGCAGCGAGCGCGCAATCTGCAGCGTGGTGCTCCCGGAATCGAAAATCACGATCTGACCATCTTTGACCCGGCGTGCGGCGAGTTGGGCCAGACGGGTTTTCACTTCATCGGTTTCGCCGACCCGGGTGAAGTAATCCTTGCCCGTATCCTTGGGCCGCGGCAGCGCCCCGCCATGCACCCGCTGCACCAGCCCGGCGCTGGCCAGCTCCGACAGATCCCGGCGAATGGTGTCTTCGGACACAGCGAAATGCTGGCTCAGCTCGGAGGCCATGACCTTACCGTCGCGTTCGAGGATCAAAAGGATTTTCTGACGGCGCAACTGCGGGAGTTCGGTGATGGAATGCTCGGCTTGCATGGTTATGCCTGTTTTTGCGTGTTTGTGCGAGATTAGTCAAACACTGGAGCGAACACAACCGGCATGGCAGCGCAGAACCTGTGGGAGCGGGCTTGCTCGCGAAGGCGGCGGCACATCCAGCATTGATGTTGACTGACACACCGCTTTCGCGAGCAAGCCCGCTTGTATGCTGGGACTTGAAGGGAGGAGGAGGGACAAAGCCCGATTCTGACTGTTGACGCAGTACAGATCCGTGGGAGA